>QNFX01000005.1 GCA_003650125.1 Campylobacterota bacterium | reverse complement strand
CTGAACCAGTTGAAGAATTAAAAGCTGAACCAGTTGAAGAATTAAAAGCTGAACCAGTTGAAGAATTAAAAGCTGAACTAATTGAAATTCCACCAGTTATTGAAGAGACGCCAGTACAAGTTTTTACGGAAAAAATAGAAAACATAGAAACCACAGAACAAACATAGGGAAAGGTTATGGGAAAGAAGCAAAGTTTGGCCTTAGGAAAGGGAGCTGCTGCACTATTTGGAAAAACTCCAAGTTTTGCTAAAGAGGAAGAAAATCATCATGGAACAATGATGGTTGAAGTTTCTGAAATTATTCCTAATCCCAATCAGCCAAGAAAAACGTTTAAAGAAAATGAACTACAAGAGTTAGCAAACTCGATAAAAGAAAATGGTGTTCTTATGCCACTTTTAGTTACAAAACTGGATAAAGGTTTTGAACTTATTGCTGGAGAGAGAAGACTTAGGGCCTCAAAAATAGCAGGACTTGAAAAAGTTCCAGTTATTATTAAA
This sequence comes from Campylobacterota bacterium, assembly GCA_003650125.1. GTDB lineage: Bacteria > Bdellovibrionota > Bacteriovoracia > Bacteriovoracales > Bacteriovoracaceae > SMWT01. Next base: position 84,207 of record QNFX01000005.1, on the reverse strand, counting down.
AGGGCCACTGATAAAGAAAAAAAGGTCATGGCCATTATCGAAAATGTTCAGAGATCAGATTTAAATTGTGTGGAAGAAGGGCTGGCCTATTTTAATCTTATTGATGAGTACAAGCTTACTCAGGAAGAAGTGGCCAAAAAACTAGGAAAAGAAAGATCTACAATCGCTAATCTTCTTAGGATTTTAAAACTTCCTCGAGAAGTTATAGCTTTCTTACAAAAAGAAGTTCTAAGTTTAGGACATGGTAAGGTCTTGGCCTCGGAAGAAGATCGAGATATTGTTTTAAGACTTGCAAACCTTGTGGTGGCAAATAATTTATCAGTTCGAGAGCTTGAGAAGTTACTTAAAAAGGAAAGAAGGTCTAAAAAGCCAGTGACAGAAAATGAAACTAATGATGATCAATGGGATAATTTTCGACAGAATTTAGAACAAAAGACTGGTTTTCATTTTTTACTCAATGCTAAGAAAACTGGGTCGGGCCAGGTTGTTATTAAGTTTAATAATGAGGCCGAATTTAATGACATTTATGACTATTTACTTAAAAGGTAAAAATTATGGCATCTGAATCAGATATTACGGCAATTATTGAAGAGGGGTGTAAATTTGACGGAAATCTTTCTTTTCAAGGAATGGCCAGAATTTCGGGTGTAATTAATGGATCTATCTTTAGTAATGATACGGTCATTATATCTGAAGGTGCCTTGATCAATGCTGATATTAGCGCCAATATTATCCTTATATCGGGGTCGGTTAAAGGAAATCTCAAAGCATCTTCCAGGGTTGAGATTGTTAAACCGGCCAGATTTGAAGGAACGATCACCACTCCTAGTCTAATTGTAGAAGAAGGCGTCATTTTTCATGGTACGACCAAGATGAGCGAGAAAAATTAGCTGGTCCCATAGGACCACTTAAGTAATATGTTCTTAGCGCTAATTTCTTGCCTTTAATCTAAATTTCCGAGTGTTTAACTTCTTGACGAACTATGTCCCAAGGCCTATTGATAAGAGGCGTTTTTTAAATTTTACAGTGAGAGGGCCGGGAAACAGCGGTCATTTTTTTTGCCTAGAGGCAGGAGTATTTATACACCATGGATTTGATATTAAGCGTATTAGATAGATTAAATATTGATAAGACTATTATCCCGACCTTTTTTATCGTGATTATCTTCTATTTAATTTTAAGCAACCTTTTCTTTAAAAAGCTTCTAAATGTTCTCGTTACTCGTGAAAGTAAAACAACGAAATTAGAAGGTTCCGCAAATGCTAAGGCCCAAGAGGCAGAGCAATTAAAAAATGATTATAAGGAAAGAATGAATGAGGCCTATGCTGAATCTCAGGATGCATTAAAGATGAGAAAGGCCAAAGAGATACAAGCAAAGAGGGAAGTGTATCTTCAAGAAGAAAAGAAAATAAATCAAGAAGCAGATAATAAATTATCAGAAGAAGTAAGTGTTCTTAATAAGCAAAAAGAAGAAATAATGGCCTCTGCTGAGAATTTATCTGAAGTTTTGGTTGATAGGTTAACTTAAAGGAGCAATAGGTGAGGATCACCCTGATATTATTTTTGACATCCTTTTCATGTTACGCCGCAGGTGGGGGAGGACATATCTCAGATCTATTCTGGCCTGCTTTTAACTTTATTCTATTTTTTGGTTTTTTATTTTGGAAGATTAAAAAACCTATAAGAGATGGTTTTAATAAAAATGCTGATTTGGTTAAAGAACTCTATGAATATGCTGAGGCAAAAAGCAAAGAGGCCGAGACCAAAATTTTAAAATATGAAGAGAAGTTAAATAATCTTGATGGCCAAATTCAAAAAATAAAAATGGAGATGGACCAAGAGTTTTCGGTTTTTAAAAAAAATATTGAGGTTGAGACGGAGCAAAATATAGAGCGTGCCGGAAAGGATGCTCAAAGACGAATTGTCTCCGAAAAAAATAAAATGGTGAGAGATCTTGAAGAGTCTCTTTTAAGTACGATTATTGCTAAAACAAAAAATAAAATTGGCGGAGATAACAACCTTAAAGAAAAGGCCACCAGTAAGATATTTGCTGCAATTTAAAAAGGAATAGAGTGAAGTTACAAAGTATTTCTAAAGCTTATGCTAAATCGATTGTTGAACTGTCAGATGAACAAAAAGTTGATATCGCCAAAGAATTTACTGACTTCAATCTTTTGATTAATGAAAATAATGATTTTGAAACGCTTCTATTTTCTGATGTGTTTTCAAATGAAGAGAAAATCTCAGTTTTAGAATTTATTTTTGGGAAGACAAATTCGAGCTCACTATTTCAAAACTTTATCTACTTCCTTTTAAATGAAAAAAGGATTGGTATCCTTCCAATGATCTTTAAAGATGTCATCGTTATAGATGATGATAAAAGAGGCTTTTTAAGAGGAACGATTGAAGGTAGTGAGGCACAGGTTAATGTTGAATTAATGGAAAAGATAAAGGTCTATCTGACCAAGAAAATAGGAAAAAACACAGAACTAGAATACATCCAATCAGAAAAGATTACCGCGGGATATAGGGTTACAGTTGAAGATTTGCAACTAGATGCCTCCCTAGATAATCAATTGGAAGTTTTCAAAGAGTCTGTCTTAACTCAATAAAAGAGGTATTTGAAATGACAATGAATCCTGAAGAAATTACCAGTGTCATTAAAGAAAGAATTGCTAACTTTGATACGCGTTTACAAGTAGATGAAGTTGGAACAGTTCTAACTGTTGGTGATGGTGTTGCCAGAGCGTTTGGTCTTAAAAACGTTATGTCCGGAGAGCTTGTAGAATTTGAAACCGGAACTTTTGGCATGGTTTTAAATCTTGAGGCCAATAATGTTGGTATCGCGATTCTAGGTGAGGACACGAAAATTAAAGAAGGTTCTAATGTTAAAAGAACTGGAGAAATTGTTCAGGTCCCAGTTGGCGAGGCCCTACTTGGAAGAACAGTAGATGCTCTTGGAAATCCAATCGATGGAAAAGGTGATATCAATAGCGAACATAAAAGACAGGTTGAGATTAAAGCTCCTGGAATTATCCCTAGAAAATCTGTTCACGAACCATTACAAACAGGAATCAAGGCCATTGATTCTATGATTCCTGTTGGAAGAGGGCAACGAGAGCTTATTATTGGAGATAGAAAAACTGGTAAGACGGCAATTGCTATCGATACGATTATTAATCAAAAAGGAAAAAATTGTTTTTGTGTATACGTAGGTATTGGGCAAAAGCAATCGACCATGAGGCAAGTTCAGCAAAAACTTCAGGAAGCTGGAGCGATGGAATACACAACAATTGTTTCCGCGACTGCTTCTAACTCTGCTCCTCTGCAATTTCTTTCAGCATATGTCGGTTGTACTATGGCCGAATACTTTAGAGATAAGGGGCAACATGCTCTTATTGTTTATGATGATTTAACAAAACAAGCACAGGCCTATAGGCAGATGTCCCTTCTTCTTAGACGTCCTCCAGGAAGAGAGGCCTTTCCCGGAGATGTTTTTTATTTACACTCAAGACTGCTTGAACGTGCTTGTAAATTAAATGAAGAAAATGGCGGCGGCTCACTAACTGCTCTGCCAATTATTGAAACTCAAGAGGGCGATGTTTCCGCCTATATCCCAACTAACGTTATTTCAATTACTGATGGACAGATTTTCCTAGAATCGGATCTTTTTAACTCTGGTATCAGACCTGCTGTTAATGTTGGTCTTTCAGTTTCGAGAGTTGGTGGTTCAGCTCAGGTGAAAATGATGAAAAAACTTGCTGGGACTTTAAGACTAGATCTTGCTCAGTACCGTGAACTTGCCGCTTTTGCCGCCTTTGGGTCTGACCTTGATGAGGCCACTCAAAGACAGCTAAATAGAGGTGAAAGATTGGTTGAGATTTTAAAGCAAGGTCAATATGTTCCTATGGAAGTTGTTGATCAGGTTCTTGAACTTTATGCTGCCACTAAAGGTTATCTTGATGAAGTGCCGGTAGCTAAAGTTCAAGAAGTGGAAACAGATATTATTGATTATATCAAGTCTAGACATTCAGAACTTTATAATGAGTTAAAAAGCTCTAATGTGATTAATGATGAAAATGGTGAAAAGTTAAATGAGGTTTTAACTAGCTTCATGGAAACCAAAAAGTTTTAAGGTATCTCAAATGGCCAATATAAAGGACCTAAAGAAAAAAATTAAGAGTACTAAGGGCACGTTTAAGATTACGAGTGCAATGAAACTCGTATCTTCGGCCAAGTTGGGAAAGGCCCAAAAGGCCATACTAGGTGCGAGACCTTATGCTCAAGAAATGGAAAATACCATTCGTGATATCTCTGCTTTGGTTCAAGACTATAAACATGATTTCCTAAAAGAAAGTCCTAATAATAACCAGTCGACACTTTTAGTTATCTCATCGGACAAGGGTCTTTGCGGTGGTTATAACTCACAACTTGCGAAGGGAGTGAGGCAATTTATTGCAGAAAAACCGGAAGAAGAGTTCAAAGTTTATTTTATTGGTAAAAAAGTAAAAGAAGTCATCTATAAAGATGTAAATGTCGAAAAGATCTTCACTTTTGAAAAATCTGAGCCAACCTTTGAGGAATTGACAACGGTTGGGGAAGAGCTGGCCCAGCCTTTTAGAAAAAGTGAAGTGGGAAGGGTTTATGTGGCCTATAACCATTTTAACTCGGCCATTAGTTTTGATCCGACATTTAAAAAAATCCTGCCAATGACTTTGGATAAAAAGGAAATCAAAGATATTAAGAAAGAATTTCCTTTTGATTTTAAATATGAGCCGGATGCCACAGAACTTTTAGATACGCTTATTGAAGAGGCAGTGAAGGATGTATTTTATACTTCCTTTCTTGATGCTCAGGCCTCGGAGCATGGATCAAGAATGGCCGCTATGGATAGTGCCGCTAAAAATTGTAACGATATTATTAAAAAATTAACTTTAAAAATGAATAAATTGAGACAAGCTGCGATTACAACAGAACTTATTGAAGTTGTATCGGGTGCCGAATCTCTCAATGCTTAAGGAGCTGATTGATATGTCAGAGAATACTTTTGGTACAGTAAAACAGGTAATGGGCCCAGTAATTGATGTGGAATTTGAAAGAGGACACTTACCAGAGATTAATAATGCCCTAAGGGTTACCAATAAGTCGATTAACGACAAAGAAGGTAATCTTGTTCTTGAGGTGTCTCAACACCTTGGAGATAATGTTGTTCGTTGTATTGCGATGGATTCTACTGAGGGACTTGCTCGAGGACTTAAAGTTAGCGACACAGGATCTGCTATCCAGACGCCAGTTGGTAAAGCGACACTGGGAAGGATTCTAAATGTTATTGGTGAGCCGATTGATGAAGCAGGACCTATTAAGGCCGAAAAGAAATATTCAATTCACAGAGCTCCACCTTCATTTGAAGATCAGTCGACAAAAATGGAGCCATTATTTACCGGTATTAAAGTTATCGATCTTCTTGCTCCTTACCTAAAAGGTGGAAAGATTGGATTATTTGGTGGTGCCGGGGTTGGTAAGACCGTTCTTATTATGGAGCTGATCAACAATATCGCCACCCATCACTCCGGCTATTCAGTTTTTGCTGGTGTTGGAGAGAGAACAAGGGAAGGAAACGACCTTTATCACGAAATGAAAGAGTCCGGAGTTATTGAGAAAACTTCACTAGTTTACGGACAGATGAATGAGCCTCCAGGGGCCAGAGCAAGAGTTGCCCTTACAGGTCTAGCTATTGCTGAATATTTTAGAGATGAAGAGCATCAAGATGTTCTTTTCTTTATCGATAATATCTTTAGATTTACTCAGGCCGGTTCTGAAGTTTCCGCCCTTCTTGGACGTATTCCTTCTGCCGTTGGTTACCAACCAACTCTTGGTACTGAGATGGGTGCTATGCAAGAGCGTATTACTTCAACAAAAGATGGATCGATTACATCAGTTCAAGCGGTTTATGTTCCGGCCGATGATTATACCGATCCGGCCCCTGCAACAACCTTTGCTCACCTTGATGCTACTACAGAGCTTTCAAGACCAATTGCTGAGCTTGGGATCTATCCTGCAGTTGATCCTCTAACTTCGTCTTCCACAATTTTATCTCCAGATATTTTAGGGGAAGAGCATTACAATACAGCTCGTGCAGTTCAAGCAATTCTTCAAAGATATAAAGAACTACAAGATATCATTGCAATTTTAGGGATGGACGAGCTATCTGAAGAAGATAAGATAATCGTATCTCGTGCTAGAAAGGTTCAGAAATTTCTTTCTCAACCATTTGCAGTTGCGGAGCAATTTACTGGACTTAAAGGACAATTTGTTAAGATCGAAGATACCATTTCAGCTTTTAAAGCTATTTTAAATGGTGACTGTGATGATCTTCCAGAGCAGGCCTTCTACCTAGTCGGTAACTTGGATATGGTATTTGCTAAGGCAAAAGAACTATAAGGAATCTTTATGGCCCACTTCTCAGTAGATGTATTAACACCAAATAAGGTTTTGGCCACAAACATCCAGGCCGAATCTTTGTTGATTCCAACTTCTTCGGGACAGATAAATATTTTAAGGGATCATACTCACCTTGTGACTAAACTTGAAATTGGGCCATTAACCATTTTTGGTGGCCCTGATGAACCCGATCGATCTTTTGTCGTTACAAAAGGGATCTGCAAGGTAATGAAGCACAAGGTAGTAATCCTTACTCATGTGGGGAATGAGTCCTCAAATATTGATGTTGATCGTGCCAAGGCCTCTCTTGACAACGCACAAAATGTTTTAAAGACTGAGAACCTATCTCCTTATGAATTTGAAGAAGCAACTCATAAAGTAGAACGTGCCAGGCTTAGGATTCACCTCGGTGAAACCTATAAAGGTAAAATTAAATAGATTACCCTATCCGGCCAGTCAGGTTAGGGTAACTTTATCCCTCTTTGATCCCTAAGCTATCTCTGTCAAAATTAATGGGTGATTAAAAAAATAATTATTTTCGCCCTTTTTTTTTCCTTTAATACCTATGCCCTAGATGAGTTTCTACCTCAGGGGGAGGAATTAAATAAATTAATTGAACTCTATGGGCTTGATGTGGACCTGCCCGATATCAAAGAATATCCCATTTTTTTAGGTACTGTTAATCAAAGAAACATTCCAGCAAATCACCAGGTGAATGATGAACCAGATATTTTGGGAGATATGGTTAAAACCATTCAGGCCGCAGGTGAAAAGGTAGAGGATTTAGTTTTTTACGACTACGGTAAAGACAAAAAAGAACCTATCCCTGTAAAAAAGAAAGATCCAACAAGTGATTTAACTCAGCTGATAGATAAGAAAAAGATATCTAGAAATGTAGGTCAGGCGATTAAACGAGAGCAACAGATTGAGTCCCCACCAATTATGCCACCGGGGCAGATGATGGATTATTTAAAGTCGCTTGAGACTATGGGTAAGGGGCCTAATGAACTTAAGTCCAACTCTTACAAAAAGATTTATGCCTATGAAGGGAAAATGGGTAAAAGTTTAAAGGGCGAAATTTATAACTTCGAATTTGTTCCAAGCTTTGATGATCGAGATTCCATTGTTGAAAATGGAGATGGTTTTATTGAGTTAGAAAAGAATCTAAACTCCGCTCAAGGAATTATTCGTGGGGGAATAATAAAAAGAGATTATGTACGAACTAAGGTAGATCTGGTGATGAAACAGGGAAGGGATACTCTTAGAGTACCTTTTTTAGAGATTGAATCCTTAGAACAATTTTTAGATCAGGAAAAACTCAGAGGTCTAGGCGGTTTTATATTATTAAACCTTGAAAATACTATTGTGAGTGTGGATATTGATTCAAGTTTTGAAGCAAAAATATATCTAGATGAGAAATTAAATGTTGTTGATGAAGGGCAAGAAAGATTTGTTTTTTTTGTAGGTGTCCCGGTAGGGAATGTTTTATTAAAGATTTTAAATAATAAAAAAGAAGTAGCACAAAAGATAATTCATGTAACAGAGAATGAACTATATTTTGATCAGATCAAGCTTTTACCTGGGGGGTTAGAACGTGTTGACCTCTTTGAGAAAAAACTTTTAGGCACGATTGAGACAGAATTAAATATAGACGGGAAGGATTTAAATGTTTTTAACACAGAGTATGAGGGTGAAAATATAGGCCTTAATACTTATGAGTATTATCACCCAACGATGATTAGAGGAACACGAAGATATTTTACTTTGGCCCATGATGGGAACGAGATCTTTCTAGGAAATCTTGAAGAAAAAAAGATAGAAGTCCCAAATGCAAAATTTATCGATTCAGTATTAGATTTTTTAAATATTGATTCTCTTTACAAGCAATGTATCGTGCAAATCAACCTCTCTATGCCAGTCCATGATTTCATAGCAAGAGGTGAGTCAGAGTATGACACCTTAAATATCGAAACATATTTTTTAGGCAGTGATGGGAAGTTTAGTGAGGATATTAATGACCTGACGGAAAAAGCGTTTATCTACGGGAATTTTCAAGGTTTAGTTAATGGGAAAGTCACTTACGAAGATGGCTCAAACGATTTTTTTCAGAGCTATTGTTCAGATAGTACTTATCTAGTTGAACAATACTAAGAGGGTTTTGTGACAGGTGTGAAATTAAAAATTAATTCTCAATGGATTGCTGAAAATCTCCATATTGCGCCTGAATATCAAGTGTCTATTGTGAAATCCATCGTTATCGTTTTGGCCCTTATTATAATTCGTTCGATCGTTTTAAAAGTCGCAGACAGACGACTTAAAGATGAACAGGCCTTTTATCGATTTCAAAAAACGACACAATATATATTTTGGCTATTTTTAACTATTCTTGTAGGTCGAATTTGGTTCCAAGGTATTGAATCTCTGGCCACCTTTTTTGGGTTAGTATCTGCAGGTATCGCAATCGCCTTAAAAGACCCCATAGTAAATCTTGCGGGATGGATTTTTATTTTTTGGGAAAAGCCTTTTGGCGTGGGGGAGAGGATCGAGATTGGGGGTGTAAAAGGAGATGTCATTGATATCACCGCCTTCCAATTTAGTATTTTAGAAATTGGTGGAGAGGATCGGCCCGAAGTGAACACTGGTAGAATCGTCAGTATACCAAATAATAAAGTTTTTATAGAAAAGCTCGCTAATTATGAAAGATCCTTTCCTTTCATTTGGGATCAGTTATGTACCCAAGTGACCTTTGAATCTGATTGGCAAAGAGCAAAGGAGATTTTTGAAAGGTTAGGTGAAAAATATTCTAAAAAATACTCCCAGCAAGAGATCAATAATTTTAAGCAGGCCTCAAAACATTTATTTTTTTCCTTTAAAGATTTTTCTCCTATGGTGCATACTACGGTTAAAGATTGTGGCATAGAAATAGCTTTAAGGTTTATTGTTGAACCAAGGCTTAAAAGGTCTACTCGAACAAAAATTTGGGAAGAGATATTAAAAGAGTTTGCTAAAGACTCAAAAATTGATTTCGCTTATCCAACCAGGCGAATTTATAATAATTTAACGGAAGGAACAGTTAAAAATTCTGCTTAAAAACGCTCATGGTTTTTTTATAGCCTGCACTTACAATCTCTGTCGCATGTCCTGGATTTAAACTAAAAGAATTTTTAAAAAATATTTTATAGTTTTCTGGATCGGGGAAGATGTTTATGTATTTAATGTTTGGTTTATAATCCATTTTTCGCTCAATAGTTCCAATAATATCTGTTCGCAATTTATCGTCAAATTTATGATCTTTTAAAAAATGATTTAAGGTGTCTACGACATCCTTTGCCATTTTTCTTTTTGATCTGGCAGCGACAATTTTTTTCTCAATCATAAGATGAATGGCCTGAACACTAATGGTCGGAATGCCATAATTTATCAAGGAACCAATTTCTTCCTGATAGTGGTAAGGAGTATGGGTCCATGAGCTGATAATCACATCACATCCATTATCACGGGCCACGTGGGTGGAAAGGGTTTCTCTAATTTCGCCATCAATATAGTATTCATTTTTTCCCGTTGTAGGATTGGTTAAGGGATATGGACTATAGATAAAGGGGATACTCATGCTGGCCGCTACAGTTTCAGCAAGTGGAAAACCACTCTCATAGACTGCTGTGGAGTCATGACTTGGATTGGGGTAATTATATTTACCAAAGATGACTTTTTTTGAATGATCTAGATGGCTAGCAACAGTAAAGAGATCGGCCTCATAATCATGATAATCATTGGAGGTGATCACGTTTTCTTTGAGATACTTACAGAGTCCTTCAGTCGTAAAAAGGCCTGAGATCTTTAGAAAAGGTCTCAAAAGAGTGCGAATTAAAAGAGGGGAGTCTCCCAGGGGATCAAAACCTTTGGGGGGAGAAATCTTTTTAGGCCGTTTAAAGCTAATCAAATCTTTATAAGTTAAGGGCCTAATGGAGCTCTTCTTGCGATTGAGGAAGGATTCTATAACCTGATGGGGCCTAATACCTGCTGCTAGATATAAATTGATGAAAGAACCAGCACTAGAGCCTACAAAAGTGGAGATTTCAGGTTCATCTACAATGCTCGATTGATTTGATTTGAAGTTAAGTCCTAGGTCTTCTAAGGCCAGAGCAACACCCATATGCCAGGCACCTGCTTTTATAACTCCTCCTGAGAGAACTAGAGCAATTTTTTTATTATTTAAAGATTCTATTTTCATTGGCAAAACCTTTTAGGTCGGGATTGTTTAATAATAATACGTTCTCAAAAATAAAAACATGATATTTTCCCATTGATGGCCTAAAATTTAAGTATCTAAATAATAACGTGCGAGGAATAAAACTGAAAAGGATACTTTTTCTAATCATATTTTTAATTTCTGCCCCCCTTTATGCCAAATATAATTTTCGGCATTGTCTGCTTCTACCTGTGATTGAAACTGGCGGGGAGGCCCTGGGATATAGTCTTTTTTTAGAACTAGAACGAGAGCTTAAAAAAGGCGGCTGGTGTTATTATAGATCGAATTCAAAGATTTTAGATATTTTAAATAACTATCAAGAAAACTTAGGTGATCATTTAAACAGTCCTGATGTCTTAAAAATAATAGCAAATACCACTAATGCGGGATCTTTGATCAAAATTAGCCTTATAAACCGCGGTGATATGACTAAAATACAAATGAAGATTATGGGAGAAAATGGTTCAGATATTTTATTTCAAGATGAAAAAGACCTGACCTCTGATAGAGAAAATAATCTCGCATTAACTGCTATTGACTGGTTGAATGAATATTCAAAAAAGATTCCCTATGATGGTCGAGTCATCAAAATTTCAGGGGAAGAATTAGTTATTAACGTGGGGGAAAATCTTGGCATGACCCCAGGCCAATATTTAAAAATTTCTCGTGCTGTAGGTAAGAAAAAACATCCGATCTTAGATGAAGTTATCTGGGAAAAAAGAGAAATTGGGACTGCTGAAATTACTAGTGTTAGGCCTTTTAAAGCTACAGCGAAAATGACAGGATACTTATCTAGTGAAAAACCACAGATTGATGATTGGGGCATCTCGGGAGAGAAGGGCCAATCAGAACCTATTGCACCTCTTGCTAAAAAAGAACAAGCACCTCGTTATGGTTATCTTTCGATCGCGCTTGATTTTGGTGGTGGATCACAGACAGTAGATATCTACAATTTTCAAAATAGATTCGATGGAATGCTTTTTGGCGCTCGCCTTAAAGGAGAGGTGTGGTTAACTGAGAATTGGTGGGCGGGAATGGACGTTGCCGGCAGAGTAGGTACTTTAGGATCCAATAATTATTTACCAGATGATAACGAGAGCAGAGGATATTTTAAAATTAAAGGTGGTTATAGATTTTTACCCACGGGATTTTTTTCTGGCCCACAGATAGATATTTTATTGGGATGGGGATCGTATTTTTATCGTCCGGAATACGTGGAAGATTATGGGCCTATAGATGCTAACTTTTGGGGCGTATTGCTTGGTATAAAAGGGGTAATTCCTATTGGTAAATATTTTAGAACCTCCCTCTATGGAGATATGCTACTTTCTACCACCAAGGATAAAAATGGCCCTCCTGGTTATTTTTTAGAACTCATGTTTAATTATTTATTTAAATCCTTTCTTACTTTTGACGCTTCTATTGCTTGGTGGGGCAATAGTTGGGACAATATTGCTCCTAGCACAGATATCAGGTATAAAGATTTCTCCTTATTATTAGGTGCAACTTACTATTTTTAAGAAATAGGAGAAATGTCACATGAGTCGTATTAAAGAGCTGGAAGAGCTTATACTCCACCATAAAATTCACTACTATCAGGGCAAACCGGAAATCTCTGATGCTAAATATGACAAGTTTGAAGATGAGTTGAGAAGTCTTGATCCCGACAATAAGGCCTTAAAAGTTGTGGGGACAACAGCGCTTTCAAATAACAAAGTTAAGCATGCGAGAAAAATGCTCTCACTTGAAAAGACCTATGAAGAAAAGGGCCTTAAATCCTGGATGAAAGATCGAGAAGTCGTTTCCACCTATAAACTTGATGGCGTGGCCTGCTCACTTATTTATGAAAATAAAATACTAACTCTTGCTAAAACCAGAGGAGATGGAAGTTATGGAGAAAATATAACTCCTAAAATTCTTTGGGTGCCAAATGTTCCAAATACTTTAAGTAGCAAAGAAACAATAGAGATTAGAGGAGAGATTTATTGCACCGAAGCTGATTTTTTTCATCTCTCGAATGAGATGGTCTCTATGGGGCTTGAAAAACCTACTTCCCAGCGAAATATAGTAGCAGGATTTATGGGGCGAAAAGAAAACTTAGAACTTTGTCGCTTTTTAGAATTTCAGGCCTTTGACTATGTGGTTGATGGCAGGCCCTTAAAAACTGAAATGGAGAAATTTAAACAGTTAAAAGAGTTAGGTTTTCAAGTTGCGGAGGTCGAATTACATAAAGATTTTACTTCTATAAGGCCCGCGATAAAAAGGGCAGAAGATTTCATGTCCACTGGTGAATATCAAATCGACGGCCTGGTTTTTTCTTTTAACGATTTAGATCTTCACGATCGCCTAGGTCATACCGCTCATCACCCTCGTTATAAGATTGCGTTTAAGTTTCAAGGGGAATCAGCGGTTACTAAGATTAAAGATATCTCTTGGTCAATATCTCGAAATGGATATCTAACTCCGGTAGCAAATGTGGAACCTGTGGAGCTCTCAGGTGCTAAATTATCTCGAGTTACTTTTCATAACTACGGTATGGTGGCCCAGCATAATTTAAAAACAGGAGATCTTATTGAAATTATAAGATCAGGAGAAGTCATTCCTAAATTTTTAGAGGTTAAAAAGTCTTCTAAAAATAAATTTGAAATACCGAATAAATGTCCTAGCTGTAATTCAAAAACCATCATAGATGACATACGTCTTTTGTGTTCCAATCAGGATTGCCCCGGTAGAAATAAGGAATCTATTTTAAATTTTATTCAAAAAATAGGGATTGAGGATCTCAGCTCTAAAAGATTGGATGAGCTCATGTCCGCGGGCCTAGTTAAAAATATTTCTGACCTCTATCACTTGAAAAAAGAGCAGCTGATGGAGCTGGATAAGGTCAAAGATAAACTGGCCTCCAAGCTCATAGGGACGATAGAGGAATCAAAAAAAGCAGATCTCACTACCTTTTTATCTAGTCTTGGGATAACTGGTGGCGCCTATAACAAATGTGAAAAAGTGGTGAGTGAAGGATACAACACCATCGCCAAAATAAAAAAACTGACGGTAGATAACTTGATGAATATTGAATCCTTCGCTGAGAAATCATCTCAGGATTTTTTAAGCTCTCTCTCGGAGAAATTTCCTCTTATTGATGAACTCATCAATGTTGGTTTTAAGTTTTCCAAGGTGGTGGAAGCAAACACCCGACTAAGTGGAAAGAAAATCTGTATTACTGGTTCTCTAACGGAGAAAAGATCAATCATAGAAGGAAAAATACGAGAGGCGGGGGGAATTATCGTCAGTTCTGTATCAAGCAGTACTGATTATCTTTTGACCAATGAAGCAAGTTCTAATTCCTCTAAATTTATTAAGGCAAATAAGTTAAATATTCCAGTTGTTTCAGAGAACGGATTGGTCTCTCTACTTAAAGAAAAAGCTTCTTAATAATCTTTTTCCACTGGATCACCTTTCTTTCATAAAAAGGTGTCCAGGAGTCCTTAGGAATAAACTCTTTATCTTTTTCCCAAAGCTCTGCAATTTTATCCATGGAAATCAGCTTAGCGCCAACTGCTGCTGCTAAGGCCGCACCATACCCGGTAGTTTCTAAGATTTTTGGTCTAATCATGGTTAGACCTGAAACCGATGCCTGAATGTTAAGTAAAAGATTATTATTGGTGGCCCCACCATCAACTTTTAGTTCACTTATTTCAAGTTTGGCATCACGTCTCATAGATTCGATTAAATCGTTAATCGAAAGGGCGATTCCATCAAGACAGGCACGTGCCATGTGAGGTCTGCCAGAATCTCGAGTTAAACCTATAATCGCCGCTTTAGCATTTGCATTCCAGTAAGGAGAACCGATTCCGGTAAAAAAAGGAAAAAAGAGAATATGTTCCATTTCATCAAGATCGCCAACTTCTAGCGCCAAAGCTTCTACTTCTAAGGCCTTGCCAATAATTTGTAGGTTGTCTCGAAGCCACTGGACTGCAGCTCCAGCGATATAACAAGACCCCTCTAAGGCGTAGATAGCTTTTCCTTTATCTACATAGGCAACAGTGGAGAGAAGGCCATACTCGGATTTTTTAATGGTGTCTCCGGTATTGAGCAACATAAAAGCACCGGTACCATAGGTGCATTTCATATCACCTGTTTGATATCCGGCCTGGCCAAAAAGTGCAGCTTGTTGATCTCCTAGTATACCAGTGATGGGGATGCCATTAGGTAAAAAAGAAAGGCCGGAAGTTTTTCCAAAATGACCAAATGAATCTTTAATTTCAGGTAGGGTATTTTTATTAATATGAAAAAGCTCAAGGAGTTTTTCATCCCACTGACAAGTTTTTAAATTCATCAAAAGAGTTCTAGAGGCATTGGAACCTTCAGTACAATATGACTGGCATCCTGTTAACCGGTAGAGAAGATAGGTTTCAATGGTACCAAATAAGAGATCACCGCTTTTAGCAGCGCTTTTTACCTTATCGCTATTTTCAAGTAACCATTTCATTTTGGTTCCTGAAAAATAAGGATCAATAGGTAGCCCGGTTTTTTCCTTTATAAAATCTTCCTGAGACTTAAGGGAATCACAAAAATCACTAGTTCTTCGATCTTGCCAGACAATAGCATTGGCCAGAGGTCTTCCTGTCTTATCAAAAGCACAGATCGTCTCTCGCTGGTTGGTTATTCCAATGGCAACGATATCTTCAGCTTGGACATTTTCTGCTTTTAAAAGGCTTTCTATCGTTTGTTCAACTGATGCCCAGATATCATTCAAGTTGTGCTCAACAAGGCCCGGTTTGGGAAATATTTGAGGAAATTCCTGATTTTTTTTACCTTTTAACCTAAATGTTTTGGCATCGATTAAAAGACTAGTGGTTCCAGTGGTACCCTGGTCAATTGAGAGAATATAACCCATGATTTGGACCTCTTATATAATTTTCTAATTTTAATCATGGATATTACCGAACTACAATGGGAGTATCTGAGGGCCAGGAGATCACTTCTATAAGAGATTTCCAGCGAATTGCGAGGCGACCGTTAAGTCCACCGGTCAGCATGATGGAGAGCATCAAGATCACGGTTAATAGAAGAACGAATTCAAGAACTGTTTGACCTGAATCATTCTTTAAACTAACTTCTGGTACTGGTGGTTCCAACTTTTATAAACCTCAAAAGATAAAAATTGTTGTATATTACTAAATTATAAAGGATCATCCTTGGTTAAAAAATGAAGAAATATTTTCCAATTGTTATATTCATAATGGGCTTTACGGGCTTTCTTTGCGGGCAAGTTGCCTTTGACCTTTTTGCTCAGGCCAAAAAAGAAAAATTGGTTCACCCTAAAATTATTAAAAAATATGAAAGGATATTTTCAAAAACGACTTTTGAGACTATTTCAGGAGATAAAATAAGATTAAAAGAAATTGCTGCTCCGATTGTCATGCTGAATTTCTGGGCCTCGTGGTGTACTCCTTGTCTTGAAGAATTTCCATCTATTGTGGATCTTCGACAAAAATTTAAAAAGGATGAGATCTTTATCATCGGTGTTAATTCCGATGAAGAAAATCATCTCAAGGAAATTAAAAAAGTTAGCAGAAAATATAAATTTAATTTTCCCAATGTGGCCGATCCATCGGGAGGAATTCTATCTGAGTTTGATGTTACCTCGATTCCACTAACGATAATCTTTTATCAAGGGAAAGTACTAGAGGTGATGAAAGGCCCTCATGATTTTAGTTCTGTTGAAATAGGTAATAATTTTAATAAACTAATTGAAAAGTCTAGAGCCGTTGTCAGGACAAACTAAAGTTTTTTCCCCAATTGTAAGTAATTTGATCGACAGAATCTGTAGCAAAAATTGTAAACCTTGGACTGAATCCCTTTTTAATAACTCCCTGAGAAGTAAGTCCTAAGGCATGGGCAGCATTTAATGTAATGGAGGCCCAAAGCTCGGCCAGATTCATTTCATATTTTGGTGCTGCCATTGAGGCAATCATTAAAACATTATCCCAGTGACAGGAACCGGGGTTGTAGTCAGAACCGATGGCGACTTTGCAGCCAGCATCCAAAAAGGCACGGGCATTGGCCTGATTAACTCCCAGGAAAAAACCGGTACCTGGAAGAAGTGTGGTAACGGTTTTAGAGCTTGCGAGGGCCTTGATTCCATCGAGATCAGTATTTAGAAGGTGATCCACGCTTAAGGCATTATATTTTACTCCAAGCAGAGCACCTTTGTTATCATAGAATTCATCCATATGACCTTTACAGGGGATTTTGAGTTCTTTGCTAACTTTAAAAAGTTCTTCGCAATCCTCATGGGTAAAATATCCTTTTTCATAAAAGATATCTACAGCATCAATAATTCCTTGAGGCGCGAGATCTTTAAGCAAGGGAATGACAACATCATCTAGGTAGTCTTTAGAGGAAGAAAATCCCGGAGGAACAGCATGGGCGGCCATATAAGTATTTTTAATTTGAACTTTTTCTGCAAATTTCTTTTTAAGGTCATCGATAATTAAAGTGAGCTCTTTTTCTTTTTCAAGGTTAAGTCCATATCCACTTTTTATTTCAATAGTACCGATTCCATAGGAGTTAATACGTTCAATCCTCTCACACCCAAGGTTAAAGAGTTCATCTCGAGACAGCGTAGAAGTTTTTTTCATGGTGGAGATGATCCCTCCACCGGTCTTAGCGATCTCTTCGTAGCCGGCACCATTTAACCTCATGGCGTATTCGTTTGAGCGATCCCCTCCAAAAACTAGATGAGTATGACAGTCCACAAGCTCTGGGAACAAAATTTTTCCACTGCAGTCTTTAGCATCGAGCACCTGGTATTGTGCAGGAAAATCAATATCTTTTCCCACCCAGAGAATTTCTTTGTCATCAAAGACCACGCTGGCATTTGAAATGATTGATAGATCTTTTGGAACTAAGTTTCGGCCATCTTTAGCAAAGGCAGAATCCAGAGTTATGATTTGCGAAAAATTTCTAAAAACCTGCATATCTAATCCAATGAAGGGAATTTAATATTAGTATGTTTCATTTCCTCGATAGCTTCAGGGTATCCGGCATCCACATGGCGAATGATACCCATTCCAGGATCAGAATTTAAAACTCTTTTAAGTCTCTGGTCCATATCATCACTTCCATCGGCCACAATAACCATACCGGCATGTTGAGAATAGCCTATGCCAACTCCACCGCCATGATGAAAACTAGTCCAGGAGGCGCCACCCATAGTGTTGATCATAAGATTTAGTAGTGGCCAATCACTAACAGCGTCAGTCCCATCTATCATTCCTTCCGTTTCTCTATTTGGTGAGGCGACAGAGCCACAGTCGAGATGATCTCTACCAATTACAATTGGAGCTTTAACTTTTCCTTCACGGACAAGTTTATTAAATAAAAGGCCTGCTTTTTCCCGTTCGCCATATTTAAGCCAACAAATTCTTGAGGGAAGCCCTTGAAAGGCCACCATCTCTTGGGCCTTGTTCAACCAATTAATAAGGTTTTTATTTTTTGGAAATAATTCTTTTAAGGCCTCATCAGTAACCTTGATATCTTCTGGGTCCCCACTTAAGGCAATCCATCTAAAAGGTCCCGAGCCCTGACAAAAAAGTGGTCTAATATAAGCGGGGACAAAGCCTGGGAAATTAAAAGCGTTAGTTACACCAGCAATTTCAGCTCCAGCTCGGAGATTATTTCCATAATCAAAAACGTGAGATCCCTTATCCATAAAACCAAGCATCGCTTTTACGTGATCTCCCATGGTTTTATAACTCAGATCGATATATTTTTTCGGCCCACTCACTCTTAGATCTAAGGCCTCTTTTAGAGTCATTTCCCTGGGGATATAACCATTAAGAGGATCATGTGCTGAAGTTTGATCTGTGACAAGATCAGGAACAACTCCAGTTTCTAGTACATATTCGAAAAAGTCAGCAGCATTGCCCTCGACACCAATAGATCTGGCCTCGCCTTTTTCTTTACACTCAAGCGCCCTCGCAAGAGCATCTTCAAAAGAGGGAGCAATTTCATCGAGATATTTAGTTTGTAATCTTTTTTCCATCCTCGACGGATCAACATCACAACCTAGAAAAACTCCATCGCTCATTTTAACCGCGAGAGGTTGAGCACCGCCCATGCCACCGATACCGGCAGTTAAGACAAGTTTTCCTTTTAAAGTAGAGCCAATCCCATAGTGTTTTTCTGCAGCGGCCATAAAAGTTTCATAGGTCCCCTGTAAAATACCTTGGGACCCAATATAAATCCAAGATCCGGCCGTCATCTGGCCATACATCATTTTTCCTTCATCTTTTAGTTTATTAAAGTGATCCCAGTTGGCCCACTTTGGAACTAAATTGGAATTGGCGATTAAAACTCTGGGCCCATGAATATGTGAGGGCAGGACGGCGACAGGTTTCCCTGATTGCATTAAAAGGGTTTCATCGTTTTCTAAGTTTTGTAAGGCCTTAATGGTATCTGCTAGCGCCTTGTGGTTTCTAACCGCCTGACCATTTCCACCATAGACAATCAACTGATCTCGATCTTCTGCAACATCAGGATGAAGATTATTTAAAAGACATCGAAGAGCGGCCTCTTGATGCCAACCCTTGCAACTAAGCTTTGTTCCGGTAGGAGGTAGTGGTATTTCCATTAATCAAGTTCTCCAATTATTTTTTCGACTGTTTCAACTATTTTAAAGGAGTCAATCAGCTCCACAAGATTTTCTATATCAGTGCTTAGCATGCGATCAACATCGATAAAGGGGACTTTTACTCTTACAAGATCGTGAACAGCTTCAAGTGCCTTTGAAGACCTTAAAGGCCTTCCTAAATCAAGTGCCTGAGTATTGCAAAGAAGCTCAATGGCCAAACAGTGTTTAGTATTTTCAAGTACTTCATGCAGTTTCCTTCCTGAGGTTACCCCCATGGAGACATGATCCTCTTTATCTGTTGAAGTAGGAATTGAATCTACACTGGCAGGGTGACAAAGATATTTATTTTCAGAGGTTAGGGCAGCAGCGGTAACATGAGCGATCATAAGCCCGGAATTTAGGCCGGAATCTTTGGTCAAAAAGGCGGGAAGATCAGAGAAGGTTGGGTTCATCATCTTTTCAACCCGTCTTTCACTAATTGAGCAAAGCTCACTAAGTCCCATACTTAAATAATCCATACAAAAGGCCAGCGCTTCGCCATGGAAATTTCCGCCGGAGATAACTTTATTTTGCTCGGGAAAAATAAGAGGATTATCAGTTACCGAGTTTAACTCAATATCGACAACCTCTTTGGCATGACTAAGTGTCTGTCTACAGGAACCGTGAACTTGGGGGACACATCTTAGGGAATATGGGTCTTGAACTTTCCCACAATTTTCATGGGAGCCTATAATTTCGGATCCCTTTAATAACTTATTTAGATTAGCGGCAACTCGGATTTGCCCAGGATGAGGCTTAAGCCTTGCAATGTCTTCATCATAGGCCTTCATAGATCCCCTTAGGGAATCTAAAGTTAAGGTGGCCAAAATATCGGCAAGCTTCATAAGTCTTGTAGATTCATAAATGGCAATGGCCCCAAGACCTGCCATAACAGCAGTTCCATTTATCAGCGCCAGTCCATCTTTAGGACCGAGGATAACAGATTTTTTGCCAATTTTATCCAGTGCCTTTTTAGAGGGAATTAATTCTCCCTTGTAAAGAACTTTGCCTTCACCGATTAAGGTGATGGCGATATGGGAGAGCGGGGCCAAGTCACCAGAGGCCCCGACAGAACCTTTTTCAGGAATAACCGGAGTCACTCCATGGTTTATAAGATCAAGTAAGAGTACAACAAGTTCTGGGTTTATTCCGGAAAACCCAGAGGCCAAACAATTGGCCCGTAAAATCATAATTGCTCGGGAGATAGTTCTATTAAAAGGTTTACCAACACCTGTGCAATGAGAGCGAATTAAATTGACCTGCAATTCAGCAAGGTTTTCTTTATCAATAAATTTATCAGAGAGGGCCCCAAAGCCAGTATTAATTCCATAGACAGGTTTCCCATCGCTTACGATTTTATGCACATAATCTCGTGATACCTGCATTCTTTTTAAGGCATCTTCATCAAGCGAGATTTCAATTTCTTTATCACTCGAGGTGGCCCACTCATAAACTTGTTCTATCGTTAAATCTATCCCGGTCAGTTTAACTTTTGTTACCATTTTAATTCCTTAAAGATTTAATTCTATTTAGATATTCTACAGGACCGCCTTTAAACACATAGGACCCGGCCACGAGATTATTTGCTCCGTGTTCAATTAAAGAAGTGGCATTCTTATCGCTGACACCACCATCTATTTGAACCATCACATTTGTTCCAAGAGCATTTTGTCTCTCTCGTATTTGTTTTAATCGCTCCCAAGTACTTTCCATAAAACCTTGTCCGCCAAAACCTGGTTCAACAGACATCACCAAGAGTAAATCAATGCTTTTTAAAAGCTCATCAGAGATAAGATCTAGAGAGGTTCCAGGTCGAAGAGAAACTCCAACACTAGGATAAAATTCTTTGGCCTTTTTAACTAAGGCAATAGAGTCTTCACAGGCCTCGACATGAAAAGTAAAGTTGTGAATATTGTAATCTTTAAAAGTATCGACATAAAATTCAGGGTTGGTCACCATAAAGTGAGCATCTAGTTTTTGATTAGTATTTTTGCTTATTAATTTAACAATGGGATGGCCAAAGGTAAGATTAGGTACGAAATGCCCATCCATAATATCTAGGTGGAACCAAAAATCTTTCACATCATCAAAATATTTAAGTTCAGATTCAATATTTAAAAAGTCACAGGAGAGAAGACTAGGGGAGACTATTATCATGGATATTCCCTTTTTTATTTTAGTTCGATGGGTTCGCCCTTGTTTTTAAGGCCGTTTAATAACTCCACATCAGAACAGGCCTTTCGACCTTCTAATTGAACCTCATCAAGTCTTACAGATCCATCTTTACAACCCACAACCAAAAAGTTGTGATCGGTGTGAACAACGCCTGGTTTAAGACTCAAATCAGATGTTTTAATAGAAAAGATTTTTAACCTTTTTTTTCCCAAATAACAATATGTCCCAGGCCAGGGAGAGAACGCTCTAATGCGGTTGGAAAGCTCTTTTGAGCTAAGTTGGGCAAAATTTAAATGTCCATCTTCTTTTTTTAGAGAAGGAGCAAAAGAAATCTTTGCAGAATCTTGAGGGGTAAAGGTCAAGTTATCTTCTAATACTAATTTTAAAAAATTCTGAGTGCCAAGAGCAGCTTCATTTTGAAGTTTTAAAAAGAGGTCTCCGGAGGTCTCAGTTTCTAAAATTTCCACCTCATGGGAATAGACCACATCACCTGCGTCCATTTTTTTAACCATTCTTTGAATGCTCACACCAGTTATTTTATCCCCATTTAAAATAGCATGTTGAATGGGCGCGGCCCCTCGATATTTAGGAAGAAGTGAGGTGTGAATATTAAAGGGCCCAATCTTTGGAAGGTCTAAGATTTTTTTTCCTAAAAATTGGGCGAAGGCCAAAACGATAAATAAATCGGCCTCTTTAAAATCGCTTAGAAGCTCATCGTTTATATTTGCTGTTTGCAAAAGTGGGACTGAGTTTTCTTTAGCAAAGGTTGCCACAGGAGGAGGAGTCATTACACGCCCTCTACCTTTAGGCCTATCCGGCATGGTGATAACCTTAATCAGGTTCACCTGAGGGTGATCCTTTAGTACTTTAAGGGTGGGAATCGCAAAGTCTGGAGTTCCACAAAATACAACATTTAATTTGTTCATAAATTAGGCCATTGCCTGGGCTTTTAAGAATTTTTTTCTCAAAAAATTTTTCTTAAGTAAACTTAATCTTTCAAGAAATACGATGCCATCGAGATGGTCATTTTCATGTTGCAAGCAAACAGAGAATACACCCTCCGCAAGCTCTGTGTGTTTTTTTCCCCACATATCTTGATATTCAACAGTTACCTTTTCAGCTCTTTTAACATTTTCAAAGATTCCAGGAATACTTAAACATCCTTCTTCATAGAGGATTTGCCCCTCATGATCTTTAAAAAGTGGGTTGATGATAACTTTGGGATTAAATTCAGATAATTTATAGCTCTCATTGCCCTGGGCATCAGAGATCTCTTCTCGCAGATAATCCGTATCCATGACAAAAAATCTGAGACTTTTTCCCACTTGAGGTGCGGCAAGGCCTAGACCTGGCGCTTGGTACATGGTGTAGAGCATATCTTTCACCAAGCTTCTCAGCTCATCGTTAAATTCCGTGACAGGATCTGCCACTTTTTTCAGAACTGGGTTTGGGTATTTAAAAATTTCAATTTCATTACCTGCTAATTGGTAATCTTCTAAAAAATTCATAGGGGGTTTATAGCATATCCACGCCGCGTGAGTCCATAGCACCTATAACTTTTAGATGATTAGGCGAGCTTCCTATGCCTGTAAAAATAACCACTTAGAAGGAATAAGAAGAATCCTGGCACTATGAAAGTGGCGAGGTATACATTTACTTTGGAGCTTTTCCCAAGCTCTAGGCAATAGGTGTAGAAAAACCAATAGATCAGAGTAAAAAGTAAGATGGAGATGAGATTTTTTCCAAACGGATTGCCTCGTCGATTCGGGTGAAAAATCGGCAGTGAGGCCAGTAGAGCAAAGATCACGCAAATTATAGTGGTGGCCAACATATCGAGATAGAGAACTTCATATTCAGCAGTGTTGAGATCCACTTTTTTTAATTGGTTTATGTAGTTTCTAAGATCAAAAAAATTAAGGGTCGAGATATCCGCTTGAAGTTGATATAAATCTTGAGGAGTTTCAAGCAGTGTCACCTCCATAACGTCTTTTTCTTCAACTTTTGGAAAATCATCAATGTCTAAATTAGAGATGATTTTAGCTTGATAGAAGATCCACGTTTTATCTTTTAAGTGTTGAATCTTTTTAGCGAATATTTCCTCTCTAACCTGGAAGTTTTTATCAAATTTTAAAAGAGAGACATTAGGAAGTTGTTCACTGGCCTTATCAAAGGGGCCAAAAGAGAGAAAGTAATCCTTACTTTTATACCAATATTTTCCTTGCTTGAGGAATGTTCGGCGAAGTCCCCCACTTTTAAAAAGACCACTGGCCGCTCTAATATTTTTTTCGTGTTTTGCTTTTGGATTTAAAAAACCGTTGGTAATAAATTGTAAAAAAGCGATTACTAAAGAGGCCTGAAAAATAGTGAGAAGAAATTTTTTACGAGTAAATCCCGAAGCGAAGATGGCCGTGAGTTCATTTCGATTAATAAGTTTATTAATCGAGAATAGAGAGGCAAAAAGGCAACAGACAGCAAGAATTTTATTTAAAAGCCAGGGGATTGTGTAGAAATAATCCCAAAGAACACCTTCAAGGGTAGTACCACTTTGTAAAAGCTTACTGATCAAGTGCGCCACAGATGATAAAATAAATAGCATCAAAGAAGAGGTTAGAAAGGATCTAAACCACTCTTTTAAGATTAATTTCTTTAGAATCATTTTTAGAATCTATAGGAAGCAGAAAAGGAGGTTTCCTGCTTTTTATCTATTTGGCCGTTAATGATTTCAAGCTCAGAGTTTTTCATACCAATTTCTAGAGCAAGTTTAGGTGAAACCCAACCAATACCTACACCAGTTCCTTTTTCGTTTAGTCCTTTATCTTTGTAGAGTCCGCCTCTTACATATAAATCTTTAAAGATCATAAATTGCACTGCGCCACGATAAAGGAAGGTTTCATTTAAGGGTTTTACCCAGTTCGCGCCAAAATCTACCATCGCTGAGATAAAATCACCATAGACTAGTTGCAGCCCTAGGATCGCTTTTGTATCTTTGGGTCTAGTGCTTATGGGGTCTACAATGACTAGTCCGGCCGAGAAGTATTGGTTTATGGAATGAAAGGCGCCGACGACAAATTGGTAGTAAGTATCTTCAAAATCAAAAATTTCATCAGTGGTGCGTCGAGCGGTAATTCCAATGGACGATTTTTTTCCAAATGGAAAAGCTGTGGCAATGGAGATTCTTTTTCTTACAATATCACCATCAGATTGTTTAAAATAACTCAGAGATCCTTTAAAAGGGCCTTTGGCATCAGAGATGATAGCGGCCACATTTTCAGCTTCACGGCCATTTAGTGGCGAATCATTGCCATCTGCGCTATATTCGCCAAATGATTTTTGAAGAAAAACAGAAGTTAGGTTAAAAAAGGCGAGGGGAGCAGGGTTTAAAACTGTCGCTTCATCCATTAGTATGGAGCCAACACCGGCGCCTGCAGTGGAAAAAAGCCGTGCGGTCTCAAATTCCGTTGCCATAGAGCTAAAGCTAAAGATTAATAAAAAAATAGAGATTTTTGACATTTTTCTTCCCTGAAAAAAGTTGTTGATAGGTTAATTATAGTTAAAATTAAAAAGGGAGTCACCTTAATATAAAGAGTGATTAAATCAGGTGCTTATTATGAAAAAATTGATTTTTTTAATGTTGTTTTCAATATCTCTTCAGGCGGCGGTTCCGACCATGGAGGGTTTATTTAGAAATGGTGAAAATAAGGATTTAGGTGGTAATTTTATTATCCTAAAAATGATGGTTGAAGAACAGGGCCTCTCTGATGATTTAGAAAAAAAGATCAGTTATCTGAAATTTTATTTCTCAGTTAAAGAAAATAACCAGATTGAATTTTTACAGATTCATTTTCCTGATGGAGAGATGAAAAAAAACTCGGCCACACATCTTTATTATGCTCACGACTTAATGTGGAATTTAAAAAAAGAAAAAGAAGGTGAAAAAATTCTTTTTTACTCAATTATAGCAATGGTTGGGCTCAACGATTCTAGGCCGATATCTTACTATCTAAAGAAACAAAGTGGTGAATATAAAACTAATAAAAATGTAATGAACCAAGAAAAAATTAAGCTTTTAAAAAAATATAAAGATTACTTAATTACTAAAAAAGAAGATAAAGAATCGATAGCGATTTCGCCTCTAAGTCCTGAAGATGAAGAGCAAAAAGCAGAAGTTAAAAAAATCCTTGCTGCCCCGCTATACGTCCAAGGAGAAAATATAATATTAATCAGAAAGGAAAACCAATTTTTCTGGCAATTAAAACTTTCAAATGTGCATGCACTTTTTAGCAATGATACTCATTTTATCAGAGAATTAACGGTGCAGACAGTAAAGGGGCCAATGGTCGGTATCTTTGGTGAATTCCACGCCTTTAACGGTAGTCACTCACTGCCAAAAGAAATACTGATTAAGGATCGGCAAGATAAATCCTATAAAATAAAAATGTTAAGTTACAAAGCATTTAATGATCCTAAAAAGGGAATAAAAGAAAGGCATAGAGATTTTAAAGAGGCGGTGGATAAATATGATGCTACTTTGGCCGGAGATATGGAGGTGCAAAAAATAGAAAGCAGTTTTCCTAATACTTTCTTGTACCTATAAAAATGACAGATACTGAAAATACTTACTGCCAAGTGGCAGTAAATAACTCTTTTAATAATTCAATCTTAACTTATGCTCAAGGTGATCAAGAGCTTAAACCCGGCCAATTAGTGGAAGTTCCTCTAGGAAAGAGGCTTATCAAGGGCATGGTTTTAAGAAATAATCTAAAAAAAGAAGAAACTCTTAAAGGGGTTAATTTAAAAGTAGTAAAAGGAATTTTAAGTGAGGAAATCCAAATTGATGGGGAGGAGCTAACTCTCTTTGAGTGGATGTCTGATTATTATCACTATGCTTTAGGCCCTTTAATTTTTGATTGTCTTCCGGGATTTTTAAAGAGACCACGGGAGTTAAAATATTTAATAGGTAAAAATGAAGAGTTTCCCTTTGAACCAACTGAGGATCAACAAAAAGTCATAGACACTATCGGAGAAAAACTTTTTTCGGGCTTTTCTAAATGGCTCATTCATGGAGTAACAGGTTCTGGTAAAACCTTAATTTATCTTTTAATGGCCCAGAAGGTTTTAAAAAAAGATAAGACAGTTCTTTTTATTCTTCCAGAAATAAATTTGACCCCGCAATTTTTAAAAACTTTTGAGACCTATCTTGGCGTACCGATTTATTCTTATAATAGCTCGGTTAGTAAGTCGGATAAGTTTGGACTTTGGAAACTGTTACAAAATGATAAATCTCCTAAAGTAATTTTAGGAGTTAGATCTAGCATATTTCTTCCGATTAAAAACTTAGGTTTAATTGTCGTGGATGAAGAACACGATCCATCTTTTAAGCAAGAAGATAGATGTCCTTATAATGCCAGGGATGTGGCCACTAAGAGGGCCCATATTTTAAAGATTCCTATAATTTTAGGATCTGCGACACCGTCATTAGAAACATTCTTTTCTTTTTGCCAGGATAAGATGAGAAGCAATTATTTTCGGCTTAGCAAGAGGATTGGTGATTCAACTCTTCCAAAAATTGAATATGTAGATATGAAAGGCGAGTACGATGCTGATTTGTGGCCTTTTAAGACCACAACTTTAGAAAAAATTGAACAAGCACTAGATAAGGGTGAACAGATTTTAGTTTATGTAAACAGACTTGGTTTTGCTCGCTATCTGCAATGCAGATCTTGTGGCCATAAGTTTTCTTGTCCGAATTGTTCTTTAAATCTTAGGTATTTTAAAGCGCGAAATGAATTGGACTGTCCTTTTTGTGAATATAAAGACAAGGCACCTGAAATTTGTCCGGAATGTTCTAATTTAAAAATATTTCAGAAAGGGTTTGGAACAGAAAAGCTTTCGAGTATTTTAAATAAAAGGTTCCCAGAAATAAAGATAGAAAGGTTCGATCGAGATGAGTTGAAAACTATAAAAAATATTAATGCTTGTTTAGAAAGATATAACAAGGGTGAGATTGATATCTTAGTTGGAACCCAGATGTTATCTAAGGGGCACAATTTTAAAAATACTAACTTGGTAATTGTTTTGGGTACTGACAATCAACTAAATTTTCCAGATTTTAGATCTAACGAGCGAGTTTTTCAGCAATTAGTTCAAGTGAGTGGAAGGTCTGGTAGGTTTGCAAAAAAATCTGAAGTTCTCGTACATACCTTAAACAAGGATAATAAAGTTTATTCTCACGTGGAAAAAAGTGGTGAAGATTCTTTTTATGATGAAGAAATCTTTACTCGAGAGATGTTGGATCTTCCGCCATTTTCCCGCGTAGTAATGCTTTATTTTACGTCAAAATTCCAGACTCAAGCGATGGAGGGGGCCAATTTGGCCAAGGCCATATTAAAGCGTTTAACTCAGGAACACTTTGATAAAGTAAATATTCAAGGGCCTAGGGCATCTTTGGTGGAGAGAAGAGCAAATAAATTTACTTGGGCAATTTTACTTAAAAGCAGTGATATCAATCATCTCCACAACTTAATTTCCACGTTTAAAAATCATTTCAAACCTCATTACAGTGTCAGCTTAAAGATCGATGTAGATCCCTACCAAATCCAATAAATTCTTTAAGTTGAGTTCAAACTACGCCGATTATATTTAATAAATTAAGGGCGGGTTTACATGTATACCAAATTAATCTTATTTAGTGTTCTTCTTTTAGGCTGGTCTCTGCCTAGCTATTCCCAATTTAGAGGTGATCGAAGACCTACTTTTGGCGTCGACGATCCTGAAAGAGGGAGAGGAAGAAGAAGTGGCAGAATGGATGTTGATGATATTGAGAGGCTTAGACCTGATAGTCCAAGTAGACCTGATATTGGTCGTGGCCCTAGTTTTTCAGATGCTGAAGGAGATAATCGGGCCAACGAAGGACGATTTGGCCGTGGTGAGCGAGAGATTGAAGCACCTGTTGAAGAAGTAGTAGAAGAAGCAACAGAGGATTTTCGTCGTGGCATAAGAGGTTCTGATAGAACTATTGCGAGGACTTCTGAGGGAAGAGTCATCACTTGTGATTCAGATGAATTATATGTCCCACTATCTTTGATGAAACTGATATCGGAATCAGGTGACGGAATTGAAATTGAAAGTGACATCAATGATGGATCTGTCCCAAATGATCAAAAAACAATAAGTATTAAAATACCAAGTTATCTTGGGTCTTGTGCGGATTTAAAACCTAAAATCCATCAGGATTCAGGGAGCAATTTAGTGGTTGTAACCATTGAAAATATGTTCCCTCTCGATAATTACCTACTGGGAAAAGGGAAATTTAAAAAAGGTGGGGCAAAAGATGTAATTCCTCGAGTAGGGGTCACAGGAGTACAGGGAAATTCTTATACGCAAGAAGATCTAGATGAAATGACCACGACAGAAAAATTTGAGGCCTGTATGACAATTAACAAGCAGCTTGTCCCAAATGGAAGAGGCGGAGCGGATCTTAATTGGCCTAAGCGAAAAGGTTATAAAACGACTCTAAGTGAATCGATCCCAGTAGAATTTACTTCTAATAAAAATATGAAAGTTGTTTTTGGTTCACCAAAACAAGCGGCCAGAGATTATGGAGCGGCATTTGCATGGGATCAAAAATCACAAGTGAGTATAAACAATCCTGCTAAGTGTTTATCTTTTGAAGATATGGCAGAAGGTGGGGAGTTTCTTTTTGATGATACCGATAGGAGATATGCCAACCTTCAAGAAAACTGTGAAGGAAATTTTCTTGAGGTCATGAAGGGACTAAAAAAGGTAGTAGATTTTGCGGAAAAAGATCTTTTCAAAGATGTTCTTGAAAGAGAGCTTGATAATAAACTAGAGGAGATGGCCCAAGATCGTTACAAACGACTTGAAGGTATTGCTAAAAAATTAAATAATAAAAATATTACAAGGGATGAAGCTGAGAGATTAGTTCAGGATTATCTAAACTATGTAAGGGAAGTTGATACTTATTACCTAAAACCTAAAGTTGATAAGCTTAGAAAACTAGTTTTACAAAAACAAAGAGGGAAAGATCTTTCTAAGTCTCAGCAAAATAAACTAGATAAAGAAATACTTGAACTTAATAAACAGATTGGGGCCTATGCCTCAACTAAAATGGATAAAAAATTAAACTCTAAAGATACGCTAGCAAATCTTAGAAAACTTGGACTTACCGAAGAGGCCGAAGAGATTGCTGAGTTTAAACTTTACTCTTCTTATTATGCGCGAGTGTATGATAGGCCGACAAAAAATGAGAAGAGGGGGCAAAAGCTAAGCATCGATAGTGCTCAGTCACAAATCTATAAAAGGTTAGGGCAATATCGTAAAGAAAATATGGTTTACGATCAGGCCTATAAAGCAAAGACCGGCCAGGGTAACTTTTCCCGGCAATTTGCTGGAAGAATTAAACAGTCTCAGGAATTTTTGAAAAAGGCCTATACCGATTATCAAAAAGAAGAAATGGAGGCACAGAAAGCTTGTCAGTACAGTATATTGGGAACACTCCAAAATCCTGTTAAGTGTAAGCGAGTAATGGATCCCAAGGAGCAGCAGAAAAGACAGATGAGGTTACAAGAAAAAGTGAAGTACTATCAGAAAAAAGTAAATGCTGATCACGAGACCTATAAACAGTTTGTCGAGTTAGAGCGAATCGGAATGGACTATAAGCAAAAGCAAAAAGAGCAAGAGAATAAGAAAAAAGGGAAAGGAAAATCGGGGAATTTAAATGTTGCTATTGGTGGCATGGATGACATCTTAGATTCGAGTAACCCATTCCACTTTGACTATGAAAAATTCGCTGATAATTCTGGAGCAGCAGATAATGATAATTTTTCTATGTTCCGTGGAAAAACACCATCTAATCAGGGCAACAATAGCTTTAATATGATGGGAAGTCCTCAGATGGGAATGCAGACGCAACCAACAATGGGTGGAAATTTTCAAGCAGGTTTTCAGTTTGGTTCACAACCACCTATGATGCCGATGAATCAGGGTGGATTTCCTATGGGTGGATTTCAATTTCAACGGCCGCAAATGGGAGGGCCTGGACAGATGGTCCCTCCTACAAGCATGCCGATAAGAACGTACTAGAAATCTAGAGATGCCTTAAAGCGAAAGAGCCAAGGATTTTTTAGAGTATTGGGAGTTTCTGTATTATTGTAGGCCCAATAATCACCGGCCATCAGGTAGGCCATATCTAATCCAACATTGATCTCATCATTCCAAGAATAGCTGAGGTTATAATCGATCTCAAATCCTAAATTTTCGTCTTGATCAAAATTTGCCGTAAAAACTTTATTCTTTTGATGGTTATAAGACTGCCCTTTTTTGGCAGGTTCATTGGCCATGGCATAGATTGCAGTTAGGTCCATATTCCATTTACCAGTGATGAAATTTCCGTAGAGTCTGAAGTAGGTAGTATTGGTGACATATTCATCAAAGGGAGCACCAGCACTTAGCTCGGAAATGGCGCTTCGATTATATCTAAAAAGAATATCAGCGATGTTGTAATTGGGGTGTAGGTACATGGCGTCGTAGGACGATTGGCCACCATCATCACCAGAGACATATCCTCCATCAAAACCAAATTTCCAAAAATCATTAAGTTGGTAATTTAAATTAAGAACACCTGCGAGAGCGCTATACTTGGCAGATTCACCGTCCTCATATAGATCTCCCATCTCTCCGGTAAAGAAAGGAACTTCAAGTTCCAATGTAAACTTGCCCCATATCTTTTTAATATAGACATCAATCAAGTTGATATTTGACTCGCCAAGTTTTTTCCAAGCAGTTGAGCTTGCGGGATCAGCTACTTTCTCTAAATTAAAGCGGTAACCATCAAAACCATCAGAGATGGATCTGTTGATCCAGACAACACCAAAAGTTAGATCAGTTTCCGGCACTTCATAGAATATAGGGATACCGTATTCAAATGCGTGAGTGGCAGTTGTAAGGGAGCCGCCAGCACCAATTTTTCCAATAAAGGGATTAATTGAAAAATTTCCGATCTTAAAATTAACTTTTATTTGGTCTCTAGTGGAAGCAAAACGATCCCAAGTATTATTGCCATCATTTATAACAAGCCCCATTCCAAAATGATCAGGTGCCCGGCCAATTTGGTAAGTAGCAGTATCTGAGTAAAGCTCCATATAGAATTGATTGAGGTTAATCGGATTATTATAATTGGCCATATTAATATGATAAAGAGCATTTCCAAAAGTTTGACTGTAATTTTGGACAGGCCCGTCACCATAGACTCCACCACGACCATAACCGGTAGTTAGCTCAGAAAAAAACGATGCTGAATCATTTATAGTTAAACTAGGACGAAGTTTAATAATATAGGATTGAAAGGAAGCATTAGTCTTCCCTGCTGGAGCGGGAAGGGGTTCTTGGGTATCGATCCAACTTGGGTCTGTTGGATCGGCCTGATTATTCTCCAGTCTTTCATAGTTTTGCAAACTGTGGTGGTCGATCGCGAAGACTCCATGCCATTCCATCGGTAGTGAAAAAGCGAGAGCGGGAAAAATTATAGAGAAAACAATTACTAATTTTAATTTATTTATGCTAAGCACAGTATGGCCCCTTATAAAAAAAGATAAATATAGATAACATAAATTAACCAGTCAGAGAAAGTAATAGTAGTGGGAAAGGTCATCAATTTAAAAAAAATAGCGAAATATTTTTTAATGTTTCTTATTGCGGGAGTAATTTTCGCTACTAGTTATGTGATCTTTGTTCTAACCAGTATTCCTTTTGACAAGCTAAGACATTATGCCTCTTCAAGAATAGAGATGAGAGAAGAGAAATTCATTACTTTAGAAGAGGGTGCATTAATTCAAAATATGGAGTGGAGAGATTTTCACCTTTTCTCTAGTGAGATGAAAAGTTTTTCTAGCTTAAGAAGAGATCTTTTAAAAGATGAGCATATTTCATTAATTAAAGAAGGAATTCTTGTAGAAAAAAAGATTAAAATCCATGATCTTGTTAAGAATGATTGCCAAGATATTTTTTGCTATCAGAGGAAGTTAGATTTTGCAGAAATTCCCTCTGTCTTTTGGAAAGGCCTAATAGGCATTGAAGATCAAAGATTTCTAAATCACTCTGGAATTGATCCCAAATCCTTATTGCGCGCTTTAGTGGCAGATATCAAAGAAATGCGTTTTGTTCAGGGGGGATCAACCTTGACTCAGCAACTGGTTAAAAATTTATTTTTAACCAATGAGAAAACCTTTTCTAGAAAACTAAAAGAACTCATCGTATCAATTTATTTAGAGCGAAATTTTACTAAGGAAAATATCTTAGAGGCCTACTTTAATGAGTTTCTCTGGGGTTCCTTACAAGGAATTAGAGTCAAAGGAATTCATGCTGCTTCTTTGTTTTACTTTGAAAAAAGACCTGAGATGGTAGGACCTTATGAAGCATCTATTCTTATAAGCTTATTAAAAGGTCCAAATTACTACCATCCCCTTAGAAATTTAAAGCGTTTGCAGAAGCGGACAAATGTAGTTTTTAAGAAATTAGTGGAACTGAATCTCTTTTCTAAAAAGAATACTTCAGTTTGGGGAACAAAGCGGTGGAAGCGTTGGCAAAAAAGACTGGAAAGACTTGAAAAGAAAAAACCTTTTGAGGCGATTTGGTTTACCCTGGCAGATAAAGGAAATTATCTAGATAACTTTGATCGATATATTTTTAAGTCCAAGGTTAATAAGCTTTTAGGCGGGCTAAAAGGAGCGCTTGGTAATAAAGACCTCTCGGTTAAGGCATTAATTGGTGATATCTCAAGTAAGCAAAAATTTAAATTTTACTCCAAGTTTGAGCGCTCCAAGGAGCGGGCCATTGACGATGAGCGCCATCAGCTAGGCTCCACGGTAAAGCCAATTATCTATCGAATTTTTTTTGATTTGGGGAAAACTCCCGAAGATATTGTCTTAACTGGACCTCTCACACTTGAATTAAAATCAGGCCCTTGGTCACCTAGTGAGGCCCATAAAATGAATATTCCGGAAGTCTCTCTTTTAAAGGCGCTTCAAAAATCCCTCAATATTCCTGTGATTCGTATCGCTGATGAGTTAGGCATGTCTAAAATAGAGGCCCCTTTAAAGGCCCGATTTAAGAGTTTAAAACTACCTCTTGAAGAATATCCTTCCCAACTTTTGGGTTCAATGGAGCTTTCTTTGACCCAAATATATGAACTTTATAAAAATTTTATTATGGGGGAGTGTAGCAAATCAGAAGAGGATAATATCCTCTTTATGCTGGCAGACCCCAAGTTGACCACAGTGAGCAGAACTGTGGGAAAATATTTTAGCAATCTCTCTTTTTTTGGCAAGACGGGAACCTCAAATAAGGGCCTGGATAATTGGTATGTCTTCTTTGATGGTAAATCCCTGGGAGTGATTTGGGTCGGTCTTGAAGGTATTAGAACTAACGAGAGTCTTTCAATATACGGTGGAACGACAGCTTTTCAGCTATTTCAAGGTCTCTTTAGGGATAGAGGTAAAAGATTTAATGAATTGACCTGTGACTGGGCCAGTGGGTCAATGCCCCTGGAATTTTAATAGGAATCTTGCCATGACATGGATGGTAGATTATATTACGAAAAATTTTATTAAATATTGTTGGGGTGTCGACAAGTGGCTAAGTCAACAGGTTTTGATCCTGTCATTCGAAGGTTCGAGTCCTTCCACCCCAGCCATTTTTTTTTATACCGGAGTCTTAAATGAAGCGAATTGTGCTGGTCTCAGGATCCTCAAACCCGGGCCTCTCAAAGCAGATTTCAGAACACTTAGATGTTCCTCTAGTCGATCCTCAATTTGTCAGGTTCGCCAATGGTGAGATTTTTTGTGAAATTGAAAAGAATGTTAGAGGCGCGGATGTCTTCATTATCCAATCCACTATTACTCCAGTTAATGACAATATGATGGAGCTTTTAATTGCCATTGATGCTCTTAAAAGGGCCTCGGCAGCTTCTATCACCGCAGTAATTCCTCACTATGGATATTCCCGGCAGGATCGAAAGGTAATGCCAAGAACTCCAATTACCTCAAAGCTTGTTGCTGATATTATAACGGTAGCTGGTGCTACTAGAGTGATTACTATGGACCTCCATGCTGGTCAGATTCAAGGGTTTTTCAATATTCCATTTGATAATATCTACGCTTCACCAATTCTTTTAAAATATATCCGTGAAGAGCTTTTCACTAAAAACACTGTTTGTGTTTCACCAGACGCTGGTGGAATGGAAAGAGTTCGTCACTACGCCAAGAAGCTTGGCTGTGATCTGGCGATGATCGATAAAAGAAGGGTCGGTAAAAATGTGGCAAAGGCGATGAATATTATCGG
The DNA here is from genome assembly GCA_003650125.1 of Campylobacterota bacterium. Lineage (GTDB taxonomy): Bacteria > Bdellovibrionota > Bacteriovoracia > Bacteriovoracales > Bacteriovoracaceae > SMWT01. Next base: position 49,309 of record QNFX01000005.1, on the reverse strand, counting down.
TGATGTCGAAGGTAAAGAATGTATCATTATTGATGATATGGTCGATACTGCAGGAACACTCATTGAGGCCTGTAAAGCGCTTAAAAAGAATGGGGCAACCAAAGTATATTGTTGTACCACTCACCCAGTATTTTCAAATCCGGCCCTTGATAGAATTGAAGCTGCAGAAGAACTCGATAGAATCATTGTAACTGATACTATTCCACTTGTTGAAAGGGGAAAGAAAATAAGTAAGATAAAGGTACTTTCTACCTCTGACCTTCTCTCTAAAGCGATTCATCGAACGTTTAATCATGATTCGGTAAGTTCACTTTTTATCTAGTATGTCAGAGAATTCAAAATTAATTGTCGGTTTAGGAAATCCAGGTTTAGAGTATGAATACACTCGCCATAATATCGGCTGGCTTGCGCTAGACTGTTTGGAAAACACCATTCCTCTAATATGGAAGGAAAAATTTAAGGGACTCTATGCCCAGGCAACTGTAGGGGAAGAGAAGGCCTATTTTTTAAAACCTCAGACTTATATGAACTTAAGTGGTGAGAGTGTTCAGGCCCTCTGTCAGTTTTTCAAAGTTAAAAGAGAAAATATTTTAGTAATTCATGATGAAGTGGATCTTCCATATGGAACTCTAACGTTAAAAAACGGAGGAGGTCTGGCAGGTCATAATGGGCTTAAGTCGATAGCACAGCTTATGGGAGGACAGGATTTCCTCCGACTTAGAATGGGAATTGGAAGACCGCAGAGAGGATCTGTTAGTAGCTATGTTCTTTCCAGCTTTTCATCCGATGATGAAATGATTTTAGAAGATTATCTAAGTGGCGCGGCCGATGCTATAAAAATTTATCTTGAACAAGGCTTTGGAAAAGCGGCCTCAAAATATAGCAAAAAAAACTTTAGGGAATAATTATGAGTGTAAATTGTGGTATTGTAGGACTTCCAAATGTAGGAAAATCGACGATCTTTTCGGCCATCACGGCGGCCCCAGCTGAAGCGGCCAATTATCCTTTTTGTACCATTGATCCCAACGTTGGGGTTGTAACTGTTGCTGATAAAAGAATGGATAAAATTACCAAGCTTGTGAAGCCACAAAAGGTGATTCCAACCATTGTAGAATTTGTAGATATTGCCGGACTTGTGGCCGGAGCTTCAAAAGGTGAGGGGCTAGGAAATCAGTTCTTAGGTCACATAAGATCTGTAAACGCTATTATTCATGTTGTACGTTGCTTTGATGATCCCAATATAACTCACGTATCAGGTCGTATTGATCCTCTCGATGATATTGGAATCATCAATATGGAGCTGGCCCTGGCGGATCTTGAAGTAGTGGAAAAAAGACTAAGTTCCATGGGCAAACAACTTAAAAGTCAGGACAAGGCAATTGCCACCAAGGCCAAGATCCAAGTCCCAATACTTGAAAAACTAAAAGTAGAACTGGCCGAGGGAAAGTTAGCTAAAAATTGTAAGCTAGATGATGAAGATGCTGAGGCCATTAGTGATTTGAATTTAATAACCTTAAAAAAGACTCTATATGCTTGTAATATTGATGAAGATGGCATTACCGAAGAAAATGAATATGTAAAAATTGTAAGAGAACTCGCGGAAAGTGAAGGCTCAGAGGTTCTCTCCATCTGTGGAAAACTAGAATCTGAAATTTCAGAAATGGAATCTCAGGAAGAGAAAGATGAGTTTATGGAGGCGGCAGGGATTTCTGAGTCTGGACTCGATCAACTTACTCACGCTGCTTATAAACTTTTAGGACTTAGAACTTATTTTACCGCGGGAGAAAAGGAAGTTAGGGCCTGGACTTTTAAAGAGGGATCAACTGCCCCACAAGCGGCAGGTGTTATTCATTCTGATTTTGAAAGAGGATTTATTCGTGCAGAAGTCTTTCATTGTGATGATCTTTTCGAATTAGGTTCCGAGGCCCGTGTAAAAGAAGCAGGAAAGCTTAGAGTCGAAGGTAAAGAATATATTGTTCAAGATGGGGACGTGATGCATTTTAGATTTAATGTCTAGTTAAATGAAATCTTAAAAGAATCTCTTATAGACATAGATATTTCTGAGTCGTTAGTTAAATACCTATAAAAGAATATATTACGATAAATCAACTTAACGTATTTTCTAGTTTCCTTAAAAGGGATTGATTCAACCATAATAAGCGGGTCATCACTAGTGAAGTATTTACCTTTCCAAGCACGAACCCTTCCCTCACCAGCATTGTAGGCGGCCAAAGTATAAATTAAATTGCCATCATATTTATCTAAGAGCTTTTTTAAATAACTTATTCCAAGCTCAAGATTTATTTTAGGTGTATGCAGTTTTATTTTTTTTATTTTCTTTTTGGCAACATGATTAGCAGTCCCGGGCATAAGTTGCATTAATCCACGGGCCCCGGCGGAAGATTTGGCCCAGGGATTGAAGGCAGATTCCTGACGAATAAGTGAAAGCACTATAATCGGATCAATTTTGGTATTTACCTGTTTAATATTTTTGATATAGGCAAAGGGAAATAAGGCCTTCAGGGTGGGTGCTCCAAATTTTAAGAAATTATTTTCCATGGACCAAAAGGCCAGTTTAAAGGCCTGGAGATGTTCTTGCTTATGATTTAAAAGACCAATTAGATTAAATACTAGTGATGATTTAAAAAAATCATTACTGGCGAAGGCCTGATGAGTTAAGAGATTATTTAATTCATTTTGATAATATTTGACTTGACCCACTTCAAGCCAGGCCATCATACGTTTAAGTATTTTAGTAAGATCGCCATCCAGCATATGAGGTTTTAATTTTGATTTTAAGGAGTCGATGGCGATGGGTTTAAATAGTATCTTATCATCAATGTCAGCGACAATTTTCTTTAAATATTTTAAAGAGAGGATGGCATAGTAGTTAATAGGAAAATCTCTAATTATTTTTTTATATAGGCCTTTAGAGAGGATTACTTCTTTATTTTTGTGCAAACAATAAGTGATCCAAAACTGTGTTCGTGGAGAGAAATTATTGAAGTTTTCCAGCATCCTATTTTTTCTAATAAAGGAGGCACCATCTTCGTAGTCTTTTTTTACAATAAAAGGCCATAAGAGAGAAAAAACCGTCTCTTTTTCATCCTGGCCAGTTGTAAGCTCCTGGGCAAGGGTAAAAATCTTATTAGATTTTTTAAAGTCGCTTCTCCTAAGATGACCAAGCCCCATATGAACCAGAGATTTTGAAACTTTAGATCTTGGGAGATATTGCTGATTATTCTGGTAAAAATTAAGCACAGGTGCTCTAAATTCACCAGGCCCTTGAACCATGGAATCTACTAAAAATTTAAATTCATTTAAAAAATATTTTTGTTTTATTTTTTTGTTTAATCCCTTCTGCTGAATATAGGTGGTAAGCTCCTTATCGATATCAAGTTGAGTGATAATACTTGCTTTTAAGGGCAGTCCTTCACTAATAATAGTGCTTGAAACTAAGGAGATTATTTCATCTCGATTTCTTGAGAGGGTCTTTAAAAGTTGTCTAAATTTTTTAAAAGACTCACCTTTTAGATAATAGGGTAGAGAAGAGATAAATAATTTTTTATGGCCCTTTAAGGATTTCTTTTTAAGTATTCTCTCTAGTAGCTTATAACGACAAAATCGTTTAAGTGATTTTTGCCATCCTTTTTTAAGTGCGTCCTGGGTCTCGATCTCTTGGGAGATGATTTTAGGACAGGAATTAAAAGAGTTTTTCTTCTTAAAATAAGTGATAGTTTGTTTGACCAAGGTATCATACTTTTTAAATGAGCTATCAGGTCCTACCGATTTGCTTATTTTTTTTAACTTTTTTTTATCAATTTTTTTCTTGGCCACCATTTTGATGAAGGAGTCAGCAGAGCGAGCAAAAGAGAGATCGTCTTTGTGATAATTTATATCTTTAAAAATAGAGTGATAATCCCACTCTTGTGCATAACTATTAAAAGTAATAAAAAATAATGGGATAAATAACCTTATCAATTCTGCTCCGCTTATTTTAAACTAAATCTGCTTTGCATTTCTAAGAGATGATTTATTATCTTTTCGACAGATTCTCTTTTTTCTTCAGGAAGATTAGTCTTAAGGTTATTTAATTGTTTAATAACATCATCTATAAAGATAAAATCTTTTTGAAACTCGTCATAAATATAGTCAAAAGTTAAGTTAATATCACCTGCAAAATCTTGGAAGTAATCACCCTGTCTCAAAGTTAGAATATCTCTTCCTTTTCCCTCTCTGACACGAGCAAAATATACTTTGATTTTATGAAGAGGGCCTGCAACTTTATGACTGAAAAATATGCTGATGATAAAAATAAGGCCTAGAAACCCGGCCTCCCAAAGAAATAAAATAGCTAAAAGTGGTTTACGTTTTTCCTCAAAGATTAATGCCTGAGTAGGAACTGATTTACCCAACGCCATAATTGTTTCATTTAATAAATCATATATTGCGATAGGGTAGATGAGAGTCGAGATAAAAACTATAATAGTAAGCAAGATGCTAAACTTTAGCTGAAAAGTCGGATTTACAAGATAAGTTTTTCTACGCTCCGTTACCAAGAAACCTTCCTTAAAAAAGTTTTTCTGTTTTTCAATTCTAATCTTTTTACCCACACTGCTCCAGTGTTAAAATCTTACCACCCACTTATTTGACAAGGTTAATCAAGCAATATAAAAGGCCTTAAAGCATAATAATTACTGGAGAAATAAGGTGAAAGAAAAAGTAACGGGCATCGTCAACAAAATTGAAAATCCCATGACCGGAGCTACTCTAGTTGCCGAAAATCGAATTATAGAAGTGAATTTTGATGAGAGTGCAAAAACGCTAAAAATAAAATTTGATCGAGAAGGAATTGATCCTGAAAATAAAAGAAAAATTGAAGATGATATCTACCAAGCACTCGAGGGAACACTAGAAGAAGATAATATTGAAGTTTATAGTTTTTCTAAAAATTCTAAAGATGTTTATCATGGCGATCCTCCAAGCGATCTAAAACCAGCGCAAATTCAGGCCGGCCACTCTCACATGGAACCTAAAAAAAGAGTAAAGGGAATTAAAAATGTTATTGCAGTGGCCTCGGGAAAAGGTGGGGTAGGGAAATCTACTTTTTCTGTTAACCTGGCGCTATCTCTTGCAAAGCAAGGAAAAAAAATTGGAATTTTAGATGCTGATGTCTATGGCCCATCACTCCCTCTTTTAATGGGAGAGAGAGATGCCAGACCGGTAGCAACGGATAATAAAAAAATACTTCCAATTGAAGCTCATGGAGTTAAATTTATAAGTTTTGGCCTTTTTGTAGATGAGAAAGAGGCAGTTATCTGGCGAGGTCCTATGCTTGGAGGTGTTTTAAAACAATTCCTCTTCGATGTGGATTGGGGCGGACTTGATTATTTAATTATCGATCTACCTCCAGGAACTGGAGATATGCAACTATCTATGGTGCAAACCGTAGAAGTTGATGGTGCCGTAGTTATCTCGACTCCTCAAGACGTGGCCCTGCTTGATGCCAAGAAAGGTCTACAGATGTTTAAAAAGGTAGATGTTCCGGTTATTGGTATGGTTGAGAATATGAGTTCTTTTATTTGTGACTCCTGTGACAAAGAGCATTTTATTTTTGGTAAAGATGGAGTTGAAAAGGCCGTTACTGAGCTGGGAACAGAATATCTTGGTGGAATTCCTCTAGAAATTGCCATCCAAGAAGGTAGTGATCAGGGGAAACCTTATATGAATGAAGCATCTAATGAAGGCAAGAAGGCCTGGGAAGCTTATAACCTCATTGCTCAAAATATAAATAAAAAATTCATGGAATCTGCAGATTCTCCTGGCTTTTTCAAAAACCTCTTTAGAAAATAGGAGAATGAATAAAGAGGGACTTTTAAGCTTAATTGAAGAACAGACAACTATTTCTTTTACTGGAAAGGTCAATGTTCTCTCCAAAAAAAATAATCAATATGAAGGTGTTATCTTTCTAAAAGAGGGAAATCTCGTCAATGCCGAATATCAAGGCATGAAAGGAAAGAAGGCACTCTTCAATTTAATTTTTGATGATATTGATGCTAAAACAGAAGTTAACTATGTTGTAGAGCCTGAAATCATAGAGGTCAGGCCAACTGATTTTGATATAGAGTTTAAAGTTTTCTTTGACATGGTTAAAGACCGCTATGAAAAAATTATCAAAGTAAAAAAGTTCAAACCCCCAAATCATCTAACCCTGGCAGTTAATCCGATCTTTATAAGTGGGAATGAGGCAGCAACAGTAAGTGCTGATGAGTTTGATGTTATGTGTGCCATCATCACCGCGAAAAAAGTTTCAGAAGTTTATAAGTGGTGCCCCTTATTTAACTATGAAATTACTAAGGCCTTAGTATCCTTAAGATCTAAAAAAGCAGTGATCGTTTTGAGATAAAAAAAGGGCCCGTAGGCCCTTATCTTTTATAAAACTTTTTTGAATTCTTCAGTGAGTAATGGAACGATTTGGAAGAGATCTCCCACAATTCCGTAGTCTGCTTTAGTAAAGATGGGGGCATCTGGATCGGTGTTGATGGCAACGATAACTTTTGAAGTTCTCATTCCCGCAAGATGTTGGATGGCACCAGAAATTCCACAAGCGATATAAAGTGTTGGCGCAACGGTTTTACCAGTTTGTCCCACTTGCATATCATGTGTAGCATATCCTGAATCAACAGCAGCTCTTGAAGCACCAACGGTAGCACCGAGTACATTTGCCATCTCATCTAGGATTTTAAAGTTTTCAGCACTTTTTAAAGCACGTCCACCAGAGACGATAATGTTTGCTTCAGTTAAATCGAGTTTATTAGAAGCACCTTTAACAATCTCTTTGATGATGGCCTTAAGATCTCCAGTGCTAACAGCAACTTCTGATTTTGTTCCAGCTCCTGCAGTGGTTGAATCATTCAGTCCAAGAGCGTTTGGTCTAACCGTTACAAAGTGAGGCTTTGGGCCTTGTACTTCAACTTTTGCCAGACATTTACCAGCAAAAAATGGTCTAGTTCCCGCGAAGGTTCCACCATCCATTGTAAAATTTGTCACTTCAGTGGCCATACCGGCATCACACATTCCAGCTACTCTTGGGAGTAAATCTTTTCCCATAGAAGTTGATCCAGCAAAGACATAATCATATCCGTGCTCATCGATAAGAGTCTTTAGTGCGGCAGCGTAACCTTCGGGTGAATATTTTTCTAAGTTATCACCTTTTAAACAGTGAATGTTTTGGGCACCATATTTTGCCAGATCATCAAGTGCTGCTTGTGGAAGATCTCCAACGACCGCAACATCTGCATGAAGTCCATCCATTTTACCAAGGATTTCCATGGTAACAGTTTTGACGTGTTCTCCGGCCAATTCAGAAAATACTAGTATTTTTGACATATCTTAATTCCTTATTAAATAACTTTTGCTTCAGTTCTAAGTAGGTTTACAACTTCTGATACAACAGATGCCTGTACTCCTTCATCCATTGCTTCAAACTTTTTTCCTGGAGGTTTTTCCGGGGGAAGTTGAAAATTAGAATAGTTAACCCTGCGATCACTATCAGCTACTCCTACATCAGAAAGCGTCCATTTTTCCATGGGCTTTCTCTTGGCCTTGATAATTCCTGGAAGAGATGGATACCGGGGAGTATTTAAACCTTTGTTACAAGCAACCACTGCTGGGGAGTTAGCAGAATAAACTTCAATCGTTCCACCTTCAATTTCTCTTTTTAAAACATAACCGTCACCGTCTTGCTCAAAACCAACAACAACAGAGACCGATGGCATACCTAGCATTTGCGCTAGCAGTTGGGGAACTTGTAGACAATCGTCATCAATGGCCTGTTTTCCAGTTAAAATAAGATCAGGATTTTTTCCTGATTTTTCAATGGCACCTTTGATGGCCTTTGCAGTCATATAAGAGTCTACGTTATCACCGGCCTCAATTAAGATCGCTTCATCAGCTCCCATGGCCATGGCAGTTCGCAGTGCCTCGGTGTCTTTAACTCCACCAACGCGAACTACAGTAATAGTTGAGCCAGAGTTTGCGGCCTTAACTTGTAGGGCCTGTTCAACGGCAAATTCATCATATGGATTAAGAATCCATTTGATGGAATTGGTTTCAATGTAGGACCCATCACCGGTTGGAACCACTTTGGTCTCGGTATCGGGTACTTGTTTTACACAGACGAAAATATTCATTCGGTTTTCTCCTTTGATCTCAATTTAGGATTTCCCTTGCGATAATTAATCTTTGTATCTGGGAAGTTCCTTCATATATTTGAATTAGTTTTGCATCTCTCATTAATTTTTCAACAGGGTATTCAACAGAATAACCGTAGCCACCAAAAATTTGCACAGCATCGGTGGTTATCTCCATACAAGAATCAGCAGCATAGGCCTTGGCAAATGATGCGATCTTAGTATTTTCTTTCCCCTCATCTAAAAGCCAAGCGGCCTTATGAACGAGGTTTCTGGAGTTTTCAAGTTTTATCGCCATATCTGCTAGCATGAACTGTATTGCTTGGTGTTTGGCCAATGGTTTACCAAACTGCTTTCTTTCTTTGGCATATTTAATAGCGTGATCAAAAGCGCATTGAGCTCCCCCAAGAGCACTTGCTGCAACAAGGGGCCTTGAGTGGTCTAGAGTCTTTTTAGCAATCTCCCAACCACTTCCTGCTTTCATTAAGATATTTTCTGCAGGAATTCTTACATTATTAAAATTCATAGCACGAGTATCACTACAACGGTGTCCCATCTTATGTTCTGCTTTGCCAATTTCAATTCCCTTCGTGCCTTTTTCCACTACACAAGCGGTAATTCCTTTGTGCTTTAGGGAGGGATCGATAGTTGCGTAGACGACAAAAAGATCAGCATAACCTGCATTGGTGATCCACATCTTCTGGCCGTTTAAAATATAATCATCGCCATCTTTTTTAAGAGTTGTTTTTATGGAAGCGGCATCTGAACCTTGTTCTGGTTCTGTTAAACAAAAAGAGGCAATCTTATAGGACTCAGTAAAAGGAGTTAGAAACCTTTTCTTTTGTTCATCGCTGCCAAAGAGGGCAATAGGTAGAAGAGCTAGATCATTGGCCATAATGGCGGTGTTCATTCCCATACAACCGTAAGCGAGGGATTCACTAATAATAACTGCATCAAGGGTGCTAAAACCTGCTCCACCATATTCAGTTGGGATGCAAGTATTTACAAGGCCTAGTTCCCAGGCCTTAGTTAAAATTTCAAGTGGCAATTCCTGTTTTTGGTCAAATTCGCCAGCTCTGGGGAGCATTTCATTTTTGGCAAATTTTAAGGCGGCCTCACGGATTTCTACTTGTTCTGGGGCGTAATTATAGTCAGTCATTGAGATCCTAAATAGAAATAAACGAATCGCATTATATGGCCCATGGAGGGGCTGGTCAAAACATGGTGAATCAAAAAACTCGGTTATAAAGGCCGGGAAAAATTAGAAAAATTTTGAGGAAAGCTAAATCGATTTTTTATCAAGGTGAAGCCTGGAAGTTCCATCAGTGGAAGGATGACAAAGCTTCGTTCAAAGGAGCGAGGATGGGGGATTTCTACCAGGGAGCTTTTAAAGGTTTGTGCGCCAAAAAAAAGAAGATCGAGATCGATTATCCGTGGGCCCTTGGGAATATGCCTTTGACGACCCATATCATTCTCAACTTTTAATAGGATTTTCATTACTTCGTTGGGGGATAGATCAGGTAATTCAAATTCGATCACTTGATTATGGAAGTCTGGCTGGTCAAGGTAGTCAATCGCTGGTGAAGAGTAGGTTTGGCTTTTGGAGATCAGTTTAAAGTGTGCTTGGAGGTGGATTTCTGCCTGGGCAAGGTTTTGCTTTTTATCTCCAAGATTAGTTCCAAGACCTATAAACAGCGACATTATTTTTTCTCAGGTTTGGTATATTCCTCTACATAAGAAGGAATTGCCGAATTTTTCGGAGCGATAGGGCGGGATTTTATGCCGCATGCCATTAAGGTGATTGTGGATAAAGCTAATAAATAAATACTAAATTTCAAGTCCTACTCCAATTGAGAGGATATCCATACCAAGGTCTGCCTTTAAATTCCAGCCCGGAACGATAGGTTGTATTACTGTTATACCTACGGCAATGGTTGATTTTTCAGATTTATTCACCAAGTCGACTTCATATTGGAGTTGGTCCTGATTTGTTTCCTCGTCATCTTCCCCTGCCCCAGGACTATCGGCCATGAGAATTTGCCACCCCACATAGGGCTGTAGAATGAGTCCCCAAAAAACTTCAAAGGTGTATTTAACTTTTGGTGTGATATTAAAATAGCGGGTATCAAGCCCTCCAGAAGGAAAGTCTTTGATCACATTGGAGCCAAAATCTATACCTACGAATAGATTTTTCCATGCTTGATATTGGTACTGAATAGAAAGCTGGGAATATTTTTCAGCTTGGGCACCACTATTTAGTCCTTCAAACCATCCTATAGATAAAGAAAGCATGTGATTGGTATCAAAAATGCCTTCATTGTTGTCATCTTCTAAAAGGTCTTCGCTGATAATGGTTTTATCAAAAAGATCTTCTTCAGGTTCTTCTACTCCTAGTAGGCCTTGTTTTTTTCGACGTTCTCTTTTTTGATAGTAGCTATCATCTCCTCGCAGGATTTGAACCTCTCGTCCACTTTGAATCTTTTTCCAGAGTGAAAGATTATAGATTTTTAAAATTTTGATGCCAGCAATACTATCTGTAGTCTTGGCCACAAGCGCTCTGGACACCAGTTTGTGTTTAATGAGTAAAGAGATGAAATCACCTTGGGCAAAGGATTGATTTTCGTTGGAGATAATAAAGATTTTTCGATTAGGGGAAATTTTTTCGATTCGTTCAGAGATGAGAGATGTCACATCGTTATCAAGTTGTTCTTCTTCAGAGAGAGAGTCCATAACGGATTGAGCATACAGGGATTGAGATAATAGGAATATGGAGAGTAATAGAATTTTTTTAATCATACCAAAATTTTAATATCAAAAAAATTCGAAGGAAATAGTTATTATTCCTAATCGTTTATATCAAGTATTCCTAATGATTTTGTTTAGGCAGCCGATTAAGGGAGCGAACTTTTCATTTCAAGGAGTGAAGATGAAAGGAATATCGATTATTTTAGGGCTGATTTTGATTGGTCTTGTTGCCTGTTCTAGTGGTGATAAAAAGCAAACAGCAGAAGAATCTCTCTCAGCTGATATAGAAAAAAGCATTGAGCCTTCAGCAGAAGAAGAAATGTTTGTTGATGTGGAGATGGAAGAAGAAAAAGAAATTTTTGAGGCAGAAGAGGTGTCCCTTTCAAAGGGCCCCAAAAGAGAAGTTGTTAGCAAGGTAGTCATCAAAGAATTTGGTGATTATAAGGTGAAAAGGGGGGACACTCTCCTTTATATTTCTTTTAAAATCTATGGTGACTATCGTAAATGGCGCAATATTTTAAATGTTAATCCTGGACTTAATCCCAAGGGCCTTGCTGCAGGTATGGTGATTAAATATCAAATGCCGGCGAAAGACTTTCAATGGCGGCCACAAGGGATGGGGCATTTAATTATGAAAGGAGAGACCTTAGGCAAAATTTCCATGCTTCACTATGGTACTTCTAAAAGATGGAAGGATATTCATATAAATAACAAGCATATGATTGTTGATCCAGACCTGATATTTGCAGGGTTTACCTTGTACTACATCCCCAATCAGGTTGCCAACGCTGAGCTCTAAGGGTAAATAAAGTCCAGGTATGAAACTTGGACTGATATTTTTATTTCTTTTAAGCAGTTGCTCTTTATTTAATCCGAAAAAAGGGCCTTTTGCGCTAAAATCCTATAAATCCCTTGAAGATGAAGATTATATCGAACATATGGTCTCGTTCACAAAAATTTATCTCAACTCGCCAGATGTAGGTCTGATTAAATTATCTTCCAAGTCTAAAAAGTATTTAAAAAGGATTTATAGAAAGATCCAAGCGAATAACGAACTTCTCTTTAGGGGACGTGCCCAGGCCAAATTTTTTATTGTAAAGAGTAAAAAACCTTTTCATTTTTCTCTACCAAAAGGGAACTTTTTCTTATCATCTGCGCTGGTTAAAAATTTTTTAAATACGGAAGAGTTGCTTTTAGCTGTTTTAACCTTTGAAATGATAAAAAGTGATAGCAATCTCTATCCTTTAAATATTATAGTCCCCAAGGGGTATTTAGAGACAGCTCGCCTACTAGAGCTTACCCGGATACCTTTTGAAGCAAAAAAACAAATTGATAAATTGGCCTTTCTCTCGATGAGAAGGGCAGGGTATGACCCATCTTCTTATTTATTATGGTTACAAACACAAAATAAAAACTCCTTGGAGTTTGGCCTTCAGTTAAGGGGTCGAAATATATCCCGTGAAGAATTCTCGCTTAAAAATTTTCTTGTTAAAGAGGGAAATGAAGGAAACAATAATGTTGCAGAGGATAGAAACTCCTCACCAGGTTATTATCAACTTATTAAGGAAATTGAAGAAAAAGATTCATGAGCATAGAATTAGTTCATCAAAACTTCTCCGCGTCTTTAAATAAAGGTCTTATAAGTTCTAAAAGTATTACTAATATTAAAAAGATAAAAGGTGATGCTTCTTCTCGGAAGTATTTTAGAGTTACTACAGATAATTCAACTTATATCGTTTGTCTTTGCGATCAAAAGGCCTTTTCTTCATTTACTCTTTTACAAAAGGTATTTAAAGAAAAAGGTATACCCGTTCCTAAAATTTTTGATCAAGATATAGAGGGGGGTTATCTGTTACAAGAGGATTTAGGAGAAGGAACCCTTTTAGATTTTCTTACAGATGCAGATGAGACAGAGGAATTTAAAATCTATAAAAAAGTTCTAGATTCTCTGGCCAACCTTCAAAAGGTTGATGTCAGTGCTACTCCTAGTAAGGCCTCTTTTGATAAAGATGGACTTCTTTTTGAAATAAATCTTACACGAGAATATTTTGTGGAAAAGTATCTAAAATATAATTGGGAGGAAGGAGAATTAGATTTATTTGAAGATAATTTTCGCTCTCTTTGTGAGCAAGCATCCAGTGGCGTATTTGTCCTAAACCATCGAGACTTTCATGCTCGAAATATTATGCTGAGAAGCGATGACCCTATATTCATCGATTTTCAAGACGCCAGGGCGGGAATCGCTCAATATGATTTGGCCTCTCTTTTAGATGATTGTTACTACCAGATAACTTTATCTAATGTGGAAAAGCTTAAAAGATATTATTTTGATAAGTATATCCCGGGAAGTGAATTTTCTAAATTTTTAAAAGACTATGATTTAATAAGTATCCAAAGACTTTTTAAAGCCGTTGGAACTTTTGCCAGGATCTATGTAGTAAGAGGGGATGACTCTTATTTGAAATATATTGATAGGTCTTGGAATAAATTAATAAATCGTCTAGGCCCCTATCCGGAATATAAAAAATTACAAATGCTTTTACTTAAGATTAAAAATGGAAATTGATTACGCATTGATATTATGTGCAGGTTTTGGAACCAGGATGGGACCGATAGGAGAAGTATTGCCCAAACCGCTATGGCCGATCTTTGAGAAGACCTTACTTGAACTACAAATAAAATTTGCTAAAGAGTTGGGAGCAAAGAAAATATTTATAAATATTCATCATCAGGCAGAGTTATTTAAAGACATTAAAGAGGAGAATGTAGAGCTGGTTTTTGAACCAGAAATACTGGGAACGGGAGGAGCAATTCATAACATCGCCAGTAGGGATGATGTGAATTACCATGGTAACTTTCTCTATCTGGCCGCGGATCAATTCTATTTTTTTGCTGAAAGATTTTTAAAAGAGGGTTTAGATTTAGTTTGCGATCACGTGGTAACTTTGTTTGGTTTAGAGATTCCTAAAGGATCTCCTTACTCTCAACTTGCGATAGAAGATGGCCTTTTAAAAAGAATAAAAGGACCGAGAGAGGAAGCGGGGATTACTTTTTCTGGCATGGCCTTGGTTAATTTGGCCAAGTTAAAAAAGGAAAAAGGATTTTCCGGTTTTTTTGAATCTGTATGCAAGTATGAAGCAGCAGATATTCCCGTGGTGATTCCTGAAGGGGAATATATTGATTGGGGAAATGTTGCTAATTATTTTTCCGGCATGTTTGACTTGTTAGAGGGCAGGCCGAAAATATTTTATGAGTTTTGCCAAAGCTTTGGAGCATTTGACTCGGTAAAAATTAATTTGGAGGAGAACTCTTATGGGGCAACATCAAAAAATTTGATTAATTTGACCTCTAGAGAAGTAGATAACACCAGTGGAGAAAAGGCCATTGTCTTAAAAGAGGGGATAAAAAGTTTAGCTAAAAGCGGAATTTACTTTGAAAAGATAATCCATGAACTTCCTCTTTAAATTTGTTATTCTGGAAAAAGGGTCGGAATTTTAGAACACCGAGCGTTAACTTATGGGTCTTAAATTATATAAAAGAAATATCACCATTCAAAATGTTTTAATTGTTTTGGTCTTTTCCCTTTTTTTTCTCCATATCCTCTATGCTTTTAAAAATGGTGAATCGGCCTTTAACCGTCTAAGTTTTTTTTATCTGTTAAAGGATAAATGGCCTATTACCATTTTATTTTTCTTATCCTTTATCTCAGTATTTTTTGTTCGAGTATTTAGTAAATATTTATTGTTCTTATTTTTTACGGGGATATTTGGTCTTAGTTTGTATCTCTTCTTTGAGGATTTTAATAAAATTATCCTTTTCCTCACTTTGATCTATTTTTTTGTTACTTTTTATTTTTTAGGACTTTGGAATAGAGAGCTGGAAGAGGCAGTCTATACTCCTAATTTTAGCTTAAATGATGTTGAAATAAGACCTCCGTTTGCTTTTAATGTGTGTTTAGAAACGGAAGAAGGTCAAACAATTGCAGGCAATTTAACTAACTGGAATAGATCAGGTCTATTTTTTATTTCAAGAGATGATATTCCCCATACTAAAAAACCGATAAGACTTAGGGTAAACTTTGAAGATATTGAATTTGAAGAAGTTGGGCATATTGTGACTAGATTTGGCAAAGGGGCAGGAATTAGATTTAATGATAATGACAATTCCGATAATTTTTTAGGGTGGAAAGATTTTTATAAAATTATAGATGATCGAGGATATCGATCAAAAGGATAATTAAAGTGATCAAGCAAATTTTCCTTCTGTTTTTAGTTTACTCTTGTATGGCGCCAGAAGGCCCTGAGCAGGCGCTTAAAAACTATATTAACTATCGTTTCTCTGGTGAGCAAAAGCGTGAAAAGCTGGTTAAAATGTCTACGGGAAGTGTTAAGGCCCAAATAGAGACAATGAGTGAGGTAAATTTTAATAGTCTCTATAAGACCTCAGATAAAAAGCTTAAAAGAGTTAAAATTAACTTAAAAAATTGTTCAGAAGAAAAATGTTCAATTACCTACACACTCTCTTTTGCCACTTTTAAAGGGGAAGTAGAGACTTTTAGATCGGAAGTAAAAAAGATCGCTGAGATGGTGAAAGTTGATGGATCCTGGAAAGTCAGTGATGTTACTAACGTAAAAACTTATATTGATTCAAAAGGACCGATTAGTCCGTAAGACTGTGATAATATTCTTTAAGCATCAAGGCATCTTTTTCAAGATTTGGACTATTACAGATAACATAGCCCTTACAGTCTTTATCCTTAAGACATCTGATAAGTTCTTTCCAATTGAATTTGGAATCTTCTAGGTTCAAATGCTTTAGGTCACCCTTAGAGTTTGAACTGATACCAGAAATATGAATATGCATTTGATCTAGGACATGAGCACCTAGTTCTTCTTTTAACTTCTCTAGCACTGATGAAAATTCCTCATAAGAGTTATATTTACCTGTTCTGGCAAATAGATGTGAGAAATCCATACAAGGTGAACAAGAGTTAACTGATTTAGTTAAACTGATCAGCTCTTCTAGAGATCCAAACTGGCTAGTTTTTCCCGTCAGTTCAGGTCTAAGCTCAATTTCTATATCCAGTCTTCCCAGTCTTTCTTCAATAACATTTAGACTTTTTTCTACTAGATCAAAAACATCAAAAGGAGAATCCTTCATGTAAAAGGCAGCGTGAAAAGTCATAGATTCGGCCCCACAAAGATCACTGATCTTGGCGGTTTGAATGATTCTCTCTACAGAGGAATCGATTTTATCCTGTTCTCTAGCATTGAGGTTTATATAGTATGGGCCGTGAGAGGTGAGAGGTACTCCTAGTTCATAGGATATTTTTCGAAGGTCTGAAGAAACCTCTTCTTTCATTCGTACCCCATGGGCGAATTCTAGTTGCATACAATCGAGGCCTAGCTCATGAATGGCCTTAACTCCATCAATTGGATTATTTTTTTTCGGAGTGGAGTTTGGAACCCCAGCGGTTCCAAATAATAGATTATTGATTTGCATATTTGATTCCTATAAAAAATCTTTTTCTATCATTTTCTCGCCTAAAAGATGTATAAATTCAAATACTTGTGGCGTCATAGAAAAAAGGTCTATACACTATTCTTATTGATGCGTTATAGCGTTTTTCCGCCTAATTGTCTATAATTAATGTCGGTTTTGTAATAAAGCCATTGATAGAATGCATTAATACGGTGGAGGATTTTTTGCGAGCTTTGGTCTTTATTTCTTTGATTCTCTTGTGGTTTGTACCATTTGCCGTCCTAGGAATGTTTGTTTGGCCCCTCCAGGGTGAGGTTATAGGTCTGGGAATGGGTCTTATATGCCTGTTTTTAGTGGTCTTGCTAAGCGATAAGCTGATGATCTTTTTCACTAATCCACGTCGGTTAGGGGAGAAAGAAAAGATGATGGATTATGTAAAAAATCTCTCTTTTAGACTTGGCCTAGAAGATGTGGGGATTTACTCTTCCTCCAGGTTTTCAGGTAATATTTATGTGCTGGACAACATTTTTTCTCGGCCGAAAATAATAATTGGAGAAGGACTGCTGCAAATGCTCTCTCATGGAGAGCTTCAGGTCTTAGTTTATTATGCTCTTTTTAGAGTTAAATCTGGAGAGGCGATATTTCGAAGCCTTGCTAATTTTTTGTTAATCATTATATTTTTGCCCATTCTTTTTTTTGGAAAAGAAAATTCCTCTAAGGGTCTTTTCTCTACCCTGCGTTTTTTCTTTTTATCACCATTCTATTTGGCCAAAGTTTTTCTTTTTCGAAGAGAGAAAAATCTAAGGGAAGAGGACCACAAATTTTTACAGGAATCAGGTCTTCGGGCCCCTTTTGCCTCTGCTATTTTTAAAATTGGACAGGTAGAGAGTTTTAACCGGGATAACTTGTTATCTTGTTTTTTTCAAAATTTGGCCTTGGCCGATCATCAAGAGGAGGAATTATTCCAGAATTTTTTCGACTTCGAATATGGCCCAAGTGCGAGATATAAAACACTGGTAAAAGAAAGTTAGAATGTTAAAAAAGATCTTCAAATCAAATAATTTCTTTGGCATTGTCCCGCTTTTCTTTACGATTTTTTTTATTATTATTTTAGTTCAATATTCTTTTATTTCTCTTGAGGCCATGTTCTATGATTTTAAAATCAAATTAGATATTGGCAGCAAATTTGAAGATAATATTGTCATTGTTACTATAGATGAAGAAAGTGATCAGTTCCTAGGTGAAAAGTATCCCTATACTTATGCCAGTCATATACGACTCTTTAAAAGACTCAGCAAAGATAGGCCTAAGATCATTAATTATTTTGTTAATTTATTGGATCCGGAATCAGTTCAGGAACAAAAGAATCTCATTAGACTTAGATCTGAGATTAAAAAATTTACTAAAAATGATGGTGTTTTTCGTTTCGCCACTGACGAAGATGAATGGGGGGAATATCTACCCCCGGTAGATCTGCAAAGTTTTGGCCACTCCATCGCCAGGCCAAAACAGTCACCTTCAAATTTTTCTAAAGATGAGATTATTAGATCAGTTCCTCTGATTCATCATGGAGAGCCCTCCATTTTTCTATGGACGGCCAATAAATATCGTTTTTTTGAAGGGAAAGGCCCCTTGGAAATAAAAAATATTCAAGGTTCCTTCTATGTTAGAGAAGATGATACCACCTATGCCCTCTTTAGATACTATACCTCCCCGGTAGAAGGTAAGAGTCAGATTAAAAGTATTCCTTTTCACCAGGTAGTGGTTGGGGATTATCCGGAAGGACTTTTTAAAGATAAGATAGTTTTAATAGGGCCTACCTATTTGTCTAATCGAAATAATTTTGTGATGACTCCTTTTAATCGAGAATCTTTTGAATCGACACGGATGAACATTCATGCAGAGAGGATTCAATCGCTACTGCAAAATAAAACTGTTTTTAAAGTTCCTCGTCAGATATCAACCATCCTTTCAATCCTGATGGCGGTCTTTTTATCTTTTGGGATTTCAAGACTAAGGCCGACCACGGGGCTATTTATAATTATCTCGATTATGATGGTCTTGGTGCTGCTATCTTACTTAATCTTTATAATTTTTGGATATTGGCTCTATACCATTCATCTAATCCTCTCTGTTTTTATCGTTTACTATATTTGGATACCCTTTAGAGCGATTGGTGAATACCAGCAACGCTTTGCTATTGAAGAAGAGGCGAAACTACTCAAGAAGGTGGAAGGCCTTAAACAAAATTTTATCTCTTTAATGAGCCATGATCTTAAAACCCCTATGGCCAAGATCACGGGTATTGCAGAAAATATGTTGCAACGAGGTCCTCAGGATCCCAATTTTGATAAAAACCTTGATTCCATCATTACTTCAACTTCTGAATTAAATAATTTTATTTCTTCTATTTTAGATTTGACCAAGATTGAATCGCGAAAATTAGTACTTAATAAAACTTCTATTGATGTCACGCAAATTATTGAGACGAGTCTTGAAGAAATTGAAAAAGAATCTTCCTATAAGCATGTCAATTTTAACTTAGAGCTTGGCCCTTTATATCCCATACAGATAGATGGCCTATTAATTAAGAGGGTTATCCACAATTTAGTGGAAAATGCCATAAAATATTCAGCCGAAGGGCCTGAGATAAAAATTAAAACCTGGGATGATCCTAACTACGTTTATATAGAAATAGCAGATCATGGTGTGGGGATTGCCGCTGAAGATCTGGGCCATGTTTTTGATAAGTTTTATAGGGTTAAAAATAACGCGAGCCACAGGATTAAGGGAACAGGACTAGGCCTTTACTTGGTAAAATATTTTGTGGAATTACATGGAGGTTCAATTTCTGTAGAATCAACTTTAGGGAAGGGAACCCAATTTGTAATAAAGCTAGTTAATGCTTAGGAGATTTTATGCATAAGGTATTGGTGGTTGATGATGATAAAGTGTTGCAGGAAAATATCCGGCAGGCCTTGGAGTTTCACCACTTCAACGTAGATGTTGCTGACAATGGTAAAGAGGCCTTAGGGAAAGTCTACCAAGAAAAATATGATCTTGTAGTGATGGATGTGAACATGCCAGAAATGGATGGGATTACAGCACTTACAGAAATTAAAAAACATGACCCATCGATTACCGTTTTAATCCTCACCGCCTATTCAAATGTTTCTGATGCGGTAAAAGCGGTTAAAGAAGGTGCCTATAACTATCTTGAAAAACCCATCAGTTCAGAAAATCTTGTCGCTCTTATAAAAAGGGCCTTAAAAGCAAGATCACTAGTTGAAACATCGGCCTTCTCAGCTCCAAGTCTATCGCTTGGAAAAGATGATGGTGATAAATTCGTCGGTGAATCTGATGTTATGATAAAAGTTTTTAATATAATTTCCAAACTCGCCAAGGTTCCAACTCCGGTGCTTATCAGAGGAGAATCGGGAACCGGTAAAGAACTTGTTGCCCGTGCCATTCATTACAATGGGCCGAGAAAAGATGAAAAATTTGTCACTATAAATCTCGCTGCTATTCCGGACACTCTTATTGAGAGTGAACTTTTCGGACATGAAAAAGGGGCCTTTACGGGTGCTTCCGAGAGAAAACTTGGTAAATTTCAATATGCAAATGGAGGAACCTTATTTCTCGATGAGATTGGAGATATTAGTCCTGGAATGCAGGTAAAACTTTTGAGAGTACTGCAAGAACAAAATTTTACACCAGTTGGCGCTAACCGGGATGTAAAAGTAGATGTTAGGATTATTGCTGCCTCTCACAAGTCGTTTGAAAATATGATTAAAGAGGGTAGCTTTAGAGAAGATCTTTTTTATAGATTAAATGTTCTTCCTGTTTTCCTTCCACCACTAAGGGATAGAATTTCTGATATTCCTCATCTGGTAAGCTATTATATAAAATATTTTAACCATGTTCATAATTTAGAGATTACAGGACTAATTCCTGAAGCTATGGAAACTTTGAAAAATTATTCTTGGCCAGGAAATATTCGTGAACTTAGAAATGTAATCGAGCATGCTTTTATTATTGAGACTTCAGATTGTATCAGCTTGCCTGCTCTTCCTGATACGGTAAAAAAAGGAGCGAAAAAAGGGCCGGAAGAAAAAATTAAAGAAGATGATGTTGAGATTGATTTTAACGAAATACAACAATCAGTGCTTGACGAGGAAATTACTAGAAGTAGTGAGGGCTATAGCTTCACTTTTGCTGCCCATGATAGGGAGGGCGAATCCAGACTTGACTTTCAGGAGGCCAAGAATTTATTTGAAAAAGAATTTATTATCCAGGCGCTCGTTTTAAATAGAGGCAAGATTAATCAAACTGCTCTTAAGGCAAATATTCCGAAAAAAACCCTCCTCCGTAAAATAGAAAAACATGGAATTAGTCCCAAGGATTATTATTAATGAAAAGAATTTGGATATTTTGTCTCCTAATAGCGGGTCTAATTCTATTAGATCAATTCACCAAAGTAGCGATTGAACAGAATTATGCGCTTAGTGAGTCCACAACAGTGATTAAAGGTTTTTTTAATATTACTTATATAAGAAATACTGGTGCTGCCTTTGGCATGGGAGCTGGTGCTGCTGATCACTGGAGAAAAATTCTCTTTTTGGCACTACCTGTTTTAGTTTGTTTTTATTTAATGGTTTTAATTTGGAAAACTAGAAATGATCGATTGATGTTAGGACTTTCCTATACCTTGATTCTGGCCGGTGCCATCGGCAATTTGATGGATCGATTTGCCATGGGGTATGTAGTAGATTTTTTAGATTTTTACTATAAATATCATCATTTCCCTGCCTTTAATGTGGCCGATAGTAGTATCACTGTAGGGGCCGCACTTTTACTCCTCGATTTTATTATCGAGGCCATACAAAAGAAAAAAGAAGATGCTGCCAATCCTTTATAGCTTAGGCGACCTGCATATCTACAGCTATCCGCTTTTTATGGGGATGAGTTGGGGAGTAGGTTTTCATCTAAGCAAATCGCTTTTAAAAATATCGGAAAAGAACTTCCAGATACTTTTTTGGGGTAGTTTCTTAAGTGCTTGGCTTGGTGCCAAGCTTTTCTTCTTAATTGGCCAACCAGCTCTAATCGATCAAACTAGCTTTTGGCTTGGCGGAGGGTTTGTCTTTTATGGCGGAATTATTGGTGGGTTATTTTTTTTAATCCCTTTTTGTTTATATCACCCAGCACTTAATTTAAAAGATATGGATGTTCTCTCTATTCCTATCTGCTTTTCACAAGCGATCGGTCGCTTAGGTTGTCTGCTTGCGGGCTGTTGTTATGGTTTAGAATCAGAAGTTCCTTGGGCCATACACCTGCATAATAAGTTTCGTCATCCAGTGCAGATCTATGAATCCTTTGCTTTATTTCTTCTGGGAATTTTTTTGTGGAAAAGTAGAAAAAATAATCTGTTTATCTTTTATTTCATAGGGTATGGAGTACTTCGTTTTTTCTTAGAGTTTTTAAGGGGAGATGAGATTAGAGGGATAACCAGCGTAGGGTTATCTTATTCACAAATCGTCTCACTTGTTTTGATTATTACAGGGCTTGTTATTAAGCTTCAGTCTCGACAGCTTCGGCCTCTTTAACTCCGTATTCTTCATTTAAATTATCTAACTTCTTTTCTGTAATATAAAGAGTGGAAAAAAGAGTTTCACCACCCCATGCGGTAAAGGCATCACCATGTTCATACATAGTGATCGTTTCCCAGGGACAGTCCTGTGAGCAATTTTGGCAACCAATACATCTTTCAAGATCAATCTCTACTGTCTGTTGAAAACCAGGGTTACTTGGATTAGGTCCTGGAACAAGTTCGATGGAGTCAACTGGGCAGCCGGCAATACACACTTCACAACCAGTACAGCCACTTTGATGGACTACTGCTAAAAGCTTGGGTGGTTTTTTGCCTTTTCTCTTAGGCTTTAGTTTTGCCGTGTGAAAAGGGTTTGCCATAATAACATTTTCATCTGCCATAGGATTACCTGAAATAAAAATTATTTACGCATCTTATATCACTATAAGCATCTTTTCTCTATATTTTAGTCCTCTAAATCATGCCAAGCAATATAGATAAGCTATTTAAATCACACTATATTTATTTTTTTAAATAAATCTTATTTAGCAATTATTTTGCGACGTGTCTCGGCTCGTACTATAATGATAATTATACAAGGGGTGGTTATGGTTTCTCATATTTATACACCAAAAGTTCTCTTTATGATGGATGAGGAAGACAAGGAATTTAGGGAGATAAGAGACCATCTAGCTGATGATGGAGTCTCCGTGTTTTTGGCAAAAACGCCAGAAGAGGGAATAGATAATTTAAGCGTAATCAACATAGATGCGCTGATCTATCAGGGAGACTTTGCAAAACAGACCGATGTCCTAAATTTTTTAAAAACTCACAGTAAAAAATTCCCCGTAATCTTAGTAGGTCAGCGGGGAAAAAATGAAGTTCCTTCTGAATGGCTTAATATTTCAGATATCTATTTAGATATAAATTCGGCCAAGAGAGAATTGGCCAAAACCTGTTTTGAACTCATTGAAAATAAGAAAGATCACCGTAAGGCCGCATAATAATTGATAAGATAAAATAATGTGATATACAGCAAAAGGAAACCTTAAGGTGAGTGAGAACGTGAAAATTATTGAAATTACAGAAAAGGCCCTAGGCCAAATAGGAAAAATTTTTGAAAATGAGGAAACCTCTGAAGAGACCGGACTCCGCGTAGGAGTCATGGGTGGAGGTTGTTCGGGTCTTTCCTATGATATCAAATTTGATAAAAAAAAAGAAAAAGACAATATTTTTTTATACGGAGAGATTTCAATTCTTATCGATCCGAAATCATCGATCTATTTAAAAGGCGTAACGCTTGATTTTAAAGATGGTCTAAATGGTAAGGGTTTTATATTTATCAACCCTAATGCCACCAACACTTGTGGTTGTGGTGATTCCTTCTCTGTATGAATCTAGATCATATTCGCTTTGAAGGCGGAAAAGTATCCACAGAAAACTTCGATTTTTTTACCGTAACTGGGGCCGATCGGGAAAGATTTTTTCAGGGCCAGGTGACAAGTGATCTTGATGCTCTAAAATCTGGAGAGTCTCAGCTTTCTGCTAGGCTTGATCGCACTGGTAGAGTTATCTCTTTTTTTCATTTGGCAAAGATGGATGATTGCTTAATGCTGATGATAGATAAAAATCTATCTGAGACCACCATAGCGGATTTGGAAAATTTTATCATTATGGATGAGGTGGTAATTGAAAAATTAGCAATACCTATAGGTATTGTGCTTACCCCACTTAAATTAAATCTGGAAAAAGGAGAGTTTTTCTCCTTGGAACTTTATGGCGAGACTGGTTACTTTTTTTGGGGCGAAAGCTTAAATAAGGTTCGGGCCTTGCCTTTTCTTGATTTAAATCAAGATGAGCTGGAAACGATTCACAGTCTTGGTGGTTATCCCTATCTCGATGAAGTCGGGGCGCTAGTTAATGAGTCCTATTTAAATGATCTGGCAGTCTCTTATAATAAGGGATGCTTTTTGGGCCAGGAGACAGCTGCGAAGATCCAAAACTTTAAAGGGGCCTCTTATTTTCCAGTTCTTCTAAAAGTAGATGAATTATTGGGTGAAGATTTTTATCAAAAGGTCTTTGAAGTAGAGGGAAGAAAGGGTGGTGTCATCCAAACCAGTGTGAGTGTAGATGGAGAGAACTATTTACGTGCCTTACTTTTTAGAAACTTCAGATTAGAAGGTAAAAAATTAGAAATTACACTTTCAGGCATTACCATCCAAGTGGAAGTTATATTTATTCCCTACTTCAAGAAAAATACTAGAGCTGATAAAGCGCTTGAACTCTATCATCGGGCGGTGGAAATCTTTCAACAAGGCGATGATGAAATGGCCTTAAATCTGCTAGAGAGATCAATTGCCATCGATCCTGCTCTCTCTGATGCCTATGAATCTCTGGGTGTGATTTTAGGCAGGTTGGAAAAATACCATGAGGCGATTGAGTGGATGGATCGTCTTATAGAGGTGGATTCGGGCTCTGTTATGGGACATACCAATAAATCTCTTTTCCTCATGAAGCTTGGAAGAATTGAAGAGGCGGAAGAGGAAAAAGCTAAGGCCACGGTAAAGAGTTTTGAGGCCTTGGGGAAAAAAGAGGAAAATAAAAAAGACCAAGATCTATTAAGGCGAGAGGAGATGTTTCATCAGGTTTTAGAGTTAGATGCTGGAGATGTTATCGCAAATTTTGGAATAGCAGATATTAGCTTTAAGAGAAAAGAGTATGGGAAGGCCAAAAAATATCTGGATATCGCTTTAAAAACTGATCCTAAGTATTCACAGGGATACCTTCTCCTTGGGAAATGCTATGTGGAAATGGGAGAGAAACTTAAGGCCCAAGAAGTGTTACAAAAGGGCGTAGAACTTGCTTCCAGTAAAGGTGATATGATGCCAGCAGGTGAGATGCAGAGAATTCTTTCGAGTCTACTTTAATTCGTATTTTTTGCGCTTACTTTCGAGGTCTGCTTGTAAAGTAATTAGGCCGCTTTTATCTTCGATGGAATTTAATACTTCTGCTACTTTTTCCTCAAGAGACTTTATTCGCTTATAGATTTGATTTATAAGTTCCATCCCATCGGGGTTTATTTTACCATTTTTAAAGCTATGTTCTAGATCAGGATAGCAATAGCTGAGCATGTAATATTCTTCAATAAACCGGATTTTTATTTTTTCTTTTTCATCATTAGATAGAGGAAGGTCAACATCTAATAGATCACCAAAGAGATTTAGCGCCCAGAAGAAGGTGAAACAGGCATGATAGATCCCTCGAACAGGTCTTAGTGCTTTTCTCCATGGGCTATAATAAATTTTATCGTCATCTTCTTTAAGCAGGTCGGTAAAGTTTAAAAATGTATTTAAAAAGTGATGTCCATTTTCATGAAGTAAATCATCCATCAGATCTATAAAATCCCGATCAAACATATTGATTGAGGAGTATCCTGGAAGAGTTTGCATGGAAAAACTGACTACACCGGGTTCATCAATGGGAACAATTGAGTGAGTAAAGGATTTAAATGTATTATAGGAATTTGGTGAGTGCTCTTTTATTAAATTTAGCGCTCTAGTTATGTCTTTTTTAAATTTATCAAAATTTTCGATTCCCTTAGCACTATTAGGTAGTAAGTAGAGGTCGTCTTCAATATTTAAGTTTTGTGTCTGGATACTTTTGGTTACCACTTCATTACCCATATTAAAGGAGATCTCTGTTGGGGTAATGGCATTTAAAGAGAAAGAGGGAAAAGAATCGGGGATGCCTGGGGGAGCACAAAATTTATGGGCATCAGTTAGATAAATTCTTGCCTTAGAATCGCCAATCTCGGGAAATATAGTATAGAGGAGGGGCGTATTTGTTTCACTTTCTCCAATGTGGAGGTGGTAATAGGAGAGAATTTGATTTTCAAGTATTGTTATAAAGGAAGTGGAGACATCAGAGATGGCCCTCCCTTCATCTAAAAGAGCAAAGAAGGCCTCAGCAAAATCGCTATTTTCCCAGAAGCTAAATATCTCTTCTTCTACTAATGAGGATTCTTCGGCCTCTTCATGAAGTTCTACAATGTAGATGAGGTCGTTTAAAAGACCGGTCCAATAAAACTTAAGGGAAGAGTAGGTATCTAGATTTTTATCAAATATTATATTTTTAAAATCTTCCAGAAAATTATTGCTAAGGTAGGTGCTAGTTAATCCTGTTTTAATCTCGCTTCTAATATCTTTGATGAGATCTAGGTACTGTCCTACAACTTTGTCTTTTATGCTTTGGTGGAATTTTGGAGAGTAAATTTTTATCATAAAAAAAGAATGGCTGGGATGGAGGGATTCGAACCCACGACCAATAGATTAACAGTCTACTGCGCTACCACTGCGCCACATCCCAATATTATTTAGTGGAGATTTTTTCTCTTATTTTGATGGTATCTGTCTACCAAAATTTTTAACCCAACGTGTTGAAAACAGAGTAAAGACCGAGCTAAGTGGTAAAGTAAACTCGAGGGACTCCGAATGGGAGTTGTGGAAAGAAAGCAAGATAACCCGCTGATTGTTGATGTTTTAGGACTCATGACTCCCTCAGAGATCGAGCAGCTGTCTTATATCTATCATAGTCTAAACAGAATCTCTTTAACCCATCTAATGCAAGAGCGATTGGCCCAGGAGATGGTGGAGATGGGCCATAGAGACGAAGTAATTCCTCCTCCCTTATTTGAACAAAAAAAATGGGAGCGAGAGAATCCCATTCCCGCCATTATCACTAAAGAGGAGACTAAGGGCGGGCCAGGTTTTATTTTAGCAGAACGGGAAAGGTTAAAAAAATCCAATCAAAAGCTTGGGCAGATGAAGGTCTTATCGATCTATCAAGAGATTGCAGCGCTGGCATCTATCCAGGAAAACTCAGAAATAAAAAATTTAGGGGTTTTGATAAATAAATTATCGGCCTAGAGATCTAGGCCTTTAATTTTTGTACGATCTTCAGGTTTATCAGAGCTTATTTCAAGACTCGCCATTTGAAAGTTACAAGCATCAATGGTGGCAACAGCGGCCGGTCTATAATTTCCAGAATTTTTAACACCACCAAAGGGAAGTCTGGCACTGGCCCCTACAGTGGAGCGATTTAAATTTAAAATACCGGCATCGATTTCTTGCAGGCACTTTTCATAGATGGCCTTATCTTTGGTAAAGACAGAGGCGGCAAGTCCATATTCAGTTGCATTGGCCATTGAGATCGCCTCTTCAATTTCTTTAAAAGGTAAAAAGGTCGCATTAGGGCCAAAGATTTCACTCATTAAAAAATGGCTTTTAGGGTCCATGGACTGGGCCAGGTGAATAGAGGGAGAGACATAGTGGCCGTTAAAGTTTTTAGTTAAAACTTTTCCGCGCATAATTTCTTGGATCCCCTCTCTTTTGGCCATACCAACGAATAAAAGATAATTATCAATGCTCATCTGATCAATTAAAGGTCCCATAAAAGGTTCTTTTTCATATTCGATAGGATGATCCACTACTATTTTTTTTGCGAGTCCGTGAAATTTGTCTAAGAATTCTTCTAATATACTTTCATGGATGGGAATTAAAGAAGTTGAGGTACATCTTTGTCCGGAGGTTAAAAAACAAGCTTTAATCATTTCATTTAAAGCATGTTCGATATTGGTATCTTGGCAGATGATAGAGGAGTTTTTACCACCGAGCTCTAGTGCCACCATTTTTGAGAGGTCTTTGTAAGTACTGGAGAGAATTCGCTGTCCCACTTCTTTAGAACCGGTAAAGAAAATCCCCTTAACGCTTTTTTCATTTACGAGACGTCGTCCTATTTCCCCATCACCTTGAATAAGGTTGATAACGCCTTCAGGGAACCCTGCGCGGTGGAAACATTCGATCATGACTTGGGCGCTATAACAGGTTTTCTCTGATGGCTTAAAGATAATACTGTTACCGGAGATTAAGGCCGAAGTTATCTGGCCGTTGGCCAAATGACAGGGGAAGTTGAAAGGTCCAATTATAAGACAAGCTCCTAGCGGCCTAAAATATACATGGCCTTGGGTGCCCGGCATAATATCTTTAATATGTTTTGCTTTGATTCGCGGTAGTGATTCGTTGATGGTTACATCAACCTTAGAAGCTAGAGCAGAAGCTTCGGTTAGAGATTCCCAATAGGGCTTACCGGTCTCTAAAGCAATGGCGGTGGCGATTTCTTCTTTGGCCGCCAGTACTTGTTCTTGATATTTTTTAAGATAATTAATTCTTTCTTGCATGGGCAAAGCACGCCAGGTTTTAAATCCTTTGTCAGCTGACTGGACGACCTGCTCTACATGGCCATATTTAACGGGGCATTCCCAAAGTTTAAGTGCTAAATCTGCGGGACATTCTCGGATAATGGTTTTTTCTGCTGCATCCGGCCCAGTTAGAGAAGGATAGTTAAAATCGCCATTAAAGTAGTTTCCCTTGAGGGTAAATTTCATCTCACAATCCTTTTTTTAAATAAAAACCCCAGATGTTTTAAAACCTATTTCAAGGTCTCTTTCGGGGATAATCTTATTATCTTTTAAATTAATATTTATTTGAGTTGCCAAAAATTTACCTTCTTCACAAGGAAGAGAGAGAATAACATGACTGGCATTAGTC
Organism: Campylobacterota bacterium; assembly: GCA_003650125.1. Classification (GTDB taxonomy): domain Bacteria; phylum Bdellovibrionota; class Bacteriovoracia; order Bacteriovoracales; family Bacteriovoracaceae; genus SMWT01. Next base: position 20,699 of record QNFX01000005.1, on the reverse strand, counting down.
GGAGAGAAGTTTTCACTTGAGACTATTTCTCCTTGAAACATATTCTCAACGGTAGTGATTTTATCTAATTTAGCACGATAATGAGGACCGCCATCAAATGGATCAATTTCTTCAGTGTATTTAAAACCAATTTTTTCCAGCATCTTTTTTACTGGAATAGTTGTTTTACCTACTTTGCCAATAGCATTTCTTGCATCCATAGGAAGCAGCGTTTCGTAAATTTTTTCTCTCGGAAAGAGGTCTAAAATAAATTCTTTATTAGTTCTGCTGAGATCATCTGCTTCTTGGTAATCCATATTTAAAAAACGACGTCCGATTGCTTCCCAAAGGGGCGAATTTCCATTTGAGTCAAAAGGGGGAAGTAGTTCAGCGTGAATGGTATCTTTAAAATTTTCGGGATGTATTGCTAAATAGAGGAAGCGTACGAGGGAAAGTTGCTTGCCTAATTTTTTACCTCGGTATTGTGGGTGCAGCACCAGACCTCCGATTTCTGTAGGCCCATCTTGGTCAAAACCTAAGGTTAAAGTCCCATGGATATGGCCCTGTCGGAGAGTCTTAGAATATTTTTTCTCTTTTCCCACTGCTAAATAAAAGTGAGGTTCCTCTCGTGTCCCGTGCTGGGCATGAATCATGGAAACCCCGGCGATTTTTTTCTTATCCAGGTCTTCAAGGACAAAGAAATAATTATTTTTCCATAGATCTGAAGAGGGATTTTTAAAAGATTTCTGAGAACTTGCGATCTTTTCTTTTAACATTTCAAGGTTTGAGGGAAGATTGATGAAATTAGCAAGCTTTGATAATTCCATCAGCTCATCAAGGTCAGAGTTTTCAACGGATCTAATTATAAACATTATAACTCCTCATCGATTGAATCTTCGATAATCTTAAAAATCTCTTCAATATGGGCCTCAGTTATAGAAAGAGGTATTAGAAACCTTACTCGAGAAGGTTTCTTACCACCCTTAAAACATATGAGACCGTTTTTAAAAAAGGTATTTAAAACCTTAAAGGTTAAATCATGGGAACCATCGCCCACTTGGAAGGAGGCCATAACACCAATCCCTCTTATATCACTAATTTTACCTTTAAGTTCTAACTTTTGAAGTTTGCTGACAAAAGTTTTTTCTAGTCGATGGATTCGTCCATTCTCACCATAAAAATTTCCCTCGAGAAGATATTTGACAGTTTTTTCTCCTGCAATCAGAGAGGAATTAGGCCCTGCGAAGGTCCCGCCGAGAAGTCCGGGCCTTGGGTTTAATTCATTAGTATAAAAAGTACCGCAGGTTTGCAGCGCCTTGCCAATGGTGACAACATCTACATATTCTTCTAGTCCAAAATGTTGGAAGGCATATAATTGGGTGGTCCTAGCAAAAGTTTGCACTTCATCAACAAAGATATAGATGCCTTTTTCTTTGGCCCATTCAAATATGCCCTTATAAAAATCTCTAGGTGCAAAGATAAATCCGGCCTCACCTTGAACTAATTCAATCATTAAAGAACTGATATCATCCTTCTCTTTTTCCCAAATTTTATCAAGTTCTCTCAGTGTATTTGCTAGTGAATTTTGGGGATCATGGTAGTTGTAGTGGGGAACTGTGAGGACTTCAAAAGTTTTTGGAATACCCTCACTATAGTTGGGTTCTTGGGTGATATTTAACATGCCCAGAGATCTACCAGCAAAGGCGCCAGTAAATGTGATGACTTTATATTTTGGAGCAGTTTTTTGCCAAAGTATTTTGATGGCCGTGTCACCCGCCATAGATCCCGAGCCGGAAAACCAAAAATGCTCTAGCTTTGTTCCGCTCACTGAGTCGAGAAGAATTTGGTTTAACTTTAACTGACTCTGATAAGGAAGAAGGTTACCAAGCATCATAGTATCAGTGGTGGCGGCCTCAAGTTGGGATTTTATATATAATGGGTGGGAGTGGCCTAAAAGGTTTACTCCCATGGCACCAATCAAGTCATACTTGATAGAGCCGTCAATTAATTCCGTAAAGGGGCCATGGCCTCGGCCGGAGGATATGTAAGGGTAGATAAGTTCTTGGCCGCGAAACTTTTTTAAATCTTTTACAGCTCTTTGCAATAGATCAATCTTGTCGGGGTCTGCACTCTTAATCTGCATAAACTTTTGTTGCTCCATTAAAATAGCAGAAAACAATTCGTTTATCTGTTCTCTAATTTCTTTTGAATTTGCCCCCAATTCCATGCTATCTTCCTATTCAGAGTTTATTTTTGTGTATTGCAGGATATAATTATACGGTGAGTAATAATAACACAGAAGCAGTCTTAAAGTCACTCGAGTCTCTCTACCTTGAAGGTAATATGGCAGGGGCACTAGAGCTTTCAGTAAAAGAGAATAATCAATTTTCTCCCGGACATCTTTATTATAATTTAGGGACAATTTACGCCAAGACAGGGGATTATGCTCAAGGCCGTTACTACATGGAAAGGGCCTTTAAAGAGGGCTTTGATCTTCCCAAGGTTGCTCATAATTTAGAAATTATAAAAAGTAATCTAACAGTTAGGGAGCTTGGAGAGGCCGGAGGAGTTTTTGGGAGTACCTTTTCTTATATGCTTGGGGTAGCTCCTGCTTATTACACTGGACTGAGTCTTATGTTGGCCATTTTGGTTTTACTCTTAGTTCGTTTGAAATTTTTTAAAAAAATATCTCTCATAGTTCTTTTTCTTTTGCTCTCTCTCGCTCCCCTAGGGTTTTCTAAGTTTTATCTAAGTAAGATGGATTTTGGGATTGCGTTAGAAGAAATTAAAATTTATGAAGGCCCTTCAAATATCTATTCATCGATAGGGGCACTAAATCCTGGGCAAAAAATAATTGTGGGACAAAAGGATAAGGACTGGGTATTTATCAAATATCCGGAGAGTTTCCGCGGCTGGGTTGCCGGAAAAAAATTGGGGTTATTCTAATGAAAAAAATAATTTTCTTACTTATATTCATTTTTGGCTGTGCCATTGAAAGGCCTAGTGGAAAGACAGAGGCAGAAGTCCTCTACAAAGAAGCTACGCAGTATGTAAAAGACGGCCATTATCTTGCGGCCACTGAGCGCTTAAATCTTATCCGTTCAAAATATCCCTACAGCTTTTATGCTACTCATGCCGAGCTTTTATATGCTGATATTTTATTTGAACAAGAAAACTATATAGAAGCGGGGGCAGCATATCTATTGTTTAGAAATATTCACCCCAAGCATGAAAAACTAACTTATGTAACTTTTAGAGTGGCCGAATCGTATTATAGGCAACTTCCAAGCTCTTATGATCGAGACCTCTCCTCCGCCCACGAGGCCATTAAATACTACAATGAGCTTTTAAATAGCTATGGGGATACTGAATATGCCAAAAAGGCACAGGACAAAATCGATAAATGTAATGAGATGTTACAAAAGAAAGAGAAATATATTGCGGATTTTTACTATAAAACCGGAGTTTATGATTCTGCTCGCTACAGGTATCTGGATATTTTGAATTCATATAAGGTAGAATCTTTAAATAACCACTCCATGCTTAGGGTTGTTCTAGCTTCCTTTAACTTAGAGGAATATAAGGCCTGTGTAGCTTATGGCCAAGAATATTTATTCCAGGTTACAACGAAAGCAAGAAGAAGAATGGAAGACCTGATAAAGGATTGTCAGAAAAGGCTTTCTAAGGTGGAGAAGTAAAGTTTCAAGGAGGAACAATTGGATCTTTTGGAATTAGGGAAGAAGTATTATAAGCAAAAGGAATTCACCAATGCTTTACAGTATCTAAATGAATTGATTGAGACAGATGGAAAAAATGTTGAGGCCTTTTTTCTGCTGGGAAATATCTTTCATTCAAAAGGTGAAATAGGAAAGGCCATCAAGGCCTTTAAAAGAGTTCTTGCATTAGATCCTGAGCATACTGATGCTTCCATATCGCTCTCTGTTTTATTCAATGATATTGGTAAGTATGATGAGGCCCAAAAAATATTTCAACAGGCCCAGGAGCGAGTAAAAAATACTAGGGGTGGAGAGGGAATAGAAGACTCTCATATTAATAAAAAGTTTTCCGAAAAACATTATGAGATAGGGGAGTACTATCTTACCTATGGACGTTATGATGAGGCACTATTTGAATACTCCAAGTCTATAAAACTAGATCCTACAAATCTTGAGGCCAGAATAAAAATGGCCAAGGTCTATAATAAAAAAGGTTTTATCTCTAAGGCCTTTGAAGAGCTTCGAAATTTAAAAAATGAACAACCAAGTTATATTCCGGCCTATCTGGCCATGGGGATTATTCACTACGGTAATGGAAATGTTTTAGAGGCACAGTCCGAGTGGCAAAAAGTTTTGGCCAGGGATCCACAAAATAAACAAGCGGCGATGTATCTAAATCTTAGTAACACGGCCACAGAAACAAGCTTAGGGTCTCTTTGATATTATTGAAGGTCCTTCCTTTTTCTCTACAGGAGCATCGTCAGAAGTATAGTTTACGATAAACTTCTTAAGATCATTATAAATTTTACAACGAATATCTAATTTTGAATCTTGTAGAACAATTTGGCGCCCATTTTTAGTTTTACTATTAATTATAAGTGGCGCTTTAAGGTTTGCCGACATCTCTGATACTTGTTTTGGAATCGTTAAAATACAAAAAACTGTAGCATCAGATAAATCAGTTAGTTCTAAACTCTGCATTTCTTGCGGTAAAAGCTTAAGTTGGTAATCAGGATTAAAAATTTTTGGTTCAATGACAGGGAAAGCAATAGCAGGATCTTTTGTTGATTGAAGCCATAGAATAAGAGTTTGGTCTCCTGGATCTACAATGAAAAAATCACTTAAGGATTCAAAGCCCATTAATCCTTCTTTAATATGAAAGATATCTTCTTTTTTGACTTCAAGTTCGCCAAATCTTGTGGTGGTAACTTGCATGTGTCCCCTCCGTATACGGGAATGATTTTAGTAGAATAGAATTCTAACAACGAGGGGAGTATAAGAGCAAGAAGGTTTTTTTATTTATTAAATTCTTCAGATAGGGAGCTGATAGCAGTCATGTCACTTTCTAAGGCCTCTTGGTTTTGATCTTGAATGGACTTATAGACTTCTTCTCTGTGAATCTTAGTTTCTTTTGGCGCTTTGATTCCTAGACGAACCTGCTTGCCTTTAATTTGAACTACAACAATTTTAATGTGATCATCTATGGCGATTGACTCACCAAGCTTCCTTGTCAAAACGAGCATAATTTATCCTGTATATTCCTTCATAAAATCTATTATGATGTGTCACATATATGGCCATGTTGCGCAAAAATCAAGTAAAAAAGGTAATAGGGGTAAAAAGGGCTAACGCAGCCAGTCAAATAGACTTTGATTTAATGCTATTTTGCTTGAATGATAGGCCGTTTTCATGACGTTATTTTGTCTTGAGATGTCGGAAAATAATTCGGCCACATCGGCATCAAGAATTTTACTCTTATAGTCAAGATCGTTAACTTTATCGACATGTATTGTATCAACGGCATGTTGAATATTTTTTGCTATAGATCCGACTTTTGTTCTCATAGAAATCATTCGGGACATACTATCATCCATTTTTTCTAACAATCCTCTGATTGTTTCAGCATTGTTATTTTCTAGAGCATTGGCGAGAATATCTAATTGGGCAAGAATATTCTCCCCTTTATGAAACTTTTGAGCGGTAATTTCTCTTTTTAGAACTGCATTCTGTGTCTTATTTTTAAGTTCGGGGAAAGAGCTAAGAGGATCTCGGGTGCCCGATTTAATAGGTTTTGAAGTTATAAAAACTTCACTGCCAGGAAGGTTTATGGGGACAAAATAATCTTTGGCCACCTCTAAAGTCATATAGTTCCCGTCTCCAAGATATTCTCCATCCTTGGAAAAAGGTGGTTTAAGAGAGGAGAATCCACCAAAGATATAGCGCTCACCAATTCTTTTATTTGCCACTGATAGGGCATTATTTTTTAATTCTTTAACTTCTTCAGCGACATTTTTTCTAGTTCGGGCATCGTATAAATCAGATGATTGTCCGATAGCTAATTCTTTGGCCTTTAAAAGGATCTCTCCCATTTGAGTGAGGGCATCTTCGGTGGCATATAATCTGCTTATGGCCTTATCAGCATTTTTTAAATACTGATCGTTATTGGCAATTCGAGAAGTTATTTTTAAAACTTTAATATTCCCTAAAGGATCATCACTTGGTTTATTGATATTTTTTAGAGATGCACCTTTTAATTGTAGATTTTGAATTTTTGATTTTGCTTTATTAAGGGCAAAATTAAGGGCATTTGTACTGGCATTATCACTAACTCTCGTCATAGCTCACCTTAGGGCATAATATTTAAAACAACATCCATCATTTCATCGGCCTCTTTTATTACTTTGGCAGAGGCCTGAAAAGCACTTTGATATCTCATTAATTGAGTGGCCTCTTCATCTATAGACACTCCACTCATATTCTCTTTCATTGCCTTGGTATGGGCCAAAATTCCATCTGATTGCTCTTTTTCAAAATTGGCCCTTCCGGCAGCAATACCAATATTACCGATGGCCTTTAAATACTCTTCTTCTAAAGTTGTCTGGCCATCATTTAGAAGCTTCTCGTGGGGAATTTTAGAAATGGCCAGCGCCACACGGTTATCTCCGGGCCTATTAGGAAGCAGTCCAGTTACAATATTTGATAGGTCAGAGTTTACTTCATCGCTGAGAGTGATATTAAAAACAGCTCTTTTATTATCGCTAAGTTTTTTAAAAAAAGGGATATTGCTAGTAATTCCCTTCTTATCAACATCTGTGGGATTTCCCTTTTCATCGGTTTTAAGCTCTCTTCTGGCATATCCTTTTTGATGAATTTGATTAACCCTTCCAACTACTTCAAAAGCGATCGTATTGAGGGCCTCTTTTAGTTTATTAAGACCGCCATCTCGTGTTTGAACTAAAGCTCCAAGGCTTCCCTTTGTTATTTTGTTGGTAATAGGAATAGAAGGTCTTTTTTGGTAGTAGATTTCAAACTGCCCAGTTTCTCGATTTGGCCTTGCCATGATCTCAGTTCTAATTGCTCCTGCTACTAAGGTACCAGCGCCATCTATATTGACTACATACATACCTTGATTGTCTTGATAAAAATTAATGTTCACAATTTCAGCAAGCTTTGAGAGGGACAAGTCCCTGGTGTCTCTAAGGTCTGATGCTTCATCTCCAGTGGATGATTCCATAATAAGAATTTTTCGATTTAATTTAGCAATTTGATCGGCCAGCGAATTAATATCTGTAATACCTATTTGAATCCCTGAATTAATACTATTTGTTGCCCCATCCATGGACCCACCGAGACGATTGAAATCACTAATGACTCTTAAGGCATTATCTCGTACATAAGATCTGATAGACTCATCTTCGGGATTTCCAGCTAGCTCACTAAAGGAATTAAAAAAACGGTTTAAAACTGTGGTGATTCCTTCTGAATCAGGATCACCGAAAATCCCTTCAATTTGCGCTAACGAATTTGACATCTCATCAAAATATTTAGCATTACCAAGGTCGGTCCCTAGCTTTTGCATAATAAAGGGGTCATGAATTCTTCTGATACCGGAAATTTGGGCACCAGTACCTTCAATGAGTCCGCCTTTAACGATGGGTCTATTAGTCGTTATATTTACTCTCTGTCTGCTAAATCCTTCGGTATTGGCATTGGCAATATTATGACTTGTGGTCTCCATCCCTTTTTTGGCAACAAACAGACCTGATTTAGCAATGCTTAATAAATCGGCCATTAAGGTTGCTCCACGGTATTGCCAGAGGCGGTATAGATTTGAAAATTTTTCTCTCCAAAGGCCTCTTTTTTCCAATCTGATAAGGAAATCATCACCTTCCGAAGGAAGATTTGATTTCTTTTATTCTGTTTTTTTATTTTCCCAATGATATTTACTAAGAGAATATTAAATCTTGCGAAGTGCTTTTGTTCTTTTTCAATAACAGACTTTCCAAGGAACTTTAAGAGATCTGAGTTTGAATTTATTTTTTCAGAATCTTTTAAAGTTGAATTAAGATCTTTTAAATAGTCCTTGCGGATATTTTCGAGTCGGGCAATCCTTTCAATAACAATATTTTTTTCCTCTACGATCTTTTCAATTGACTCTAAGTCACTATCTAGAAGAAATAGATATTCATCACAGGTTATATTAAATAAGAGCGCGTGTTCTTCGCACAGTTGTTGCCAGAGGTCAGTTAAATAGAAATAGGTTTTTTCATCAGTCTTCATTAATCTCTCCAAAGCCCAAATTCATTTTGAAGCACTTTATCAGCTAATATATTTTCATTTACGTAATAATTTCCAGCTTGGATTTCATTTCTTAGTTGTTCAATTTTTTCCATATTATTTTTTGGTGGGGTTTTATCCACCAATTTTTTAATCCGAGAAAAAACTTTAGTACCTAAAGGGATTGAAACTTTTGAATCGCTTTGAGATTTATCCTTTGGAACGGCACCTGCTTCATTTTCTGAAGGCGAATAACTTTGATCATTTACATTTTTTGCCTTTTGATTAGGAAAAAAAGGTGTTCTTTTTGAGGTGTTCTCTACTCTTTTCATAATTTACTCCCCTCTATATAGGCCTTAGGAATATTTTTTGGCCCTGGGTTTAGTTTTCTTGTTGTATCTTGGTATCCAGGATAGATCTGCTTTAAAATTAGTTTTTGAATACCAACCCCGCCATTTTTTGAGGCCATTATTTTGGCATGCTCACTGGTCATAAGACTTTGATAATATTTTCCTGCTGTATCTTGATTTTTAGTTTTTGCGGTATCTTTCATTTTCTCCAGCATGTACTGAAGAAACTGCCTCTCCATTCCCTGGGCAATATTTTTGTAGACCTGGGGGATGGCATTGGGTATTTTTTTCTTAATATTTAAAGGTCTTGCTTTAACATTTATAGGCATTTAGATCTTCCTTGACCATTTCCCTTTTTCAATTATAACCCCTTAAAAAAATTAATTCAGGCCTACTAAATAAGTTCCACATTTCCTATTAGGGAACCATTTTTCTTTAATGCTTGAATGATAGAAATTAAATCTTCAGGACCAGCGCCAAATGCATTGAGTGCCTGTGCCAAGTCTTTAAGAGAGGTACTTTTATTTACATAGATGACTTTTTCACTCTTATTCCCATCGGCCTTTGACCCTTCTATTTCAATGGATAAATTACCATGTGAGATAGCGACAGGATAAAGAGTAACATTTCCTCCGGAGACGATAGTACCGGTTCTTTCGTTAATAACCACATTTGCGGGGATATCAACATTTACTTTGTAATTTTCTACAATCGCCATAAGTTGAACAACTTTTCGGTTGTAACTAACGGGAACAATTAACTCTATAGTGGCCGAATCTTTTGCTCGAGCAAATTGTCCGCCAAGGTTTTGGTTGATGGTTTTTTCCATTCTAGCGGCGGTAGTAAAATCAGGATTAATAAGTCTAAGCTCTAGTTTATCTTTTAGCGAAAATTTAACCGCCAATTCTTTCTCGATGATTCCACCGCCGGGCACTCTACCTGTCGTGGCAAAGTTTTTACCTTGTTTGAGTCCACCGATGGAAACTTTTCCAGAGGCAATACTATAGATGATTCCATCACCACCTTTTAAGGGGGTAATTAAAAGTGTTCCACCGGCCAAAGATTTAGAGTCTCCAACAGAAGAGACTGTGATATCTATTTTTTGACCGACTCTTGCAAAGGGAGGAAGGTCAGCGGTGACAACAACCGCGGCAACATTTTTGGATGTAACATTTTTTTGTGGTTCAAGTCCTAATTTTAAATATAGACTTTTTAAAGAGGATTTTGTGATGTCTGAGGCACTATCTCCAGTCCCATTTAGCCCCACAATTAATCCATATCCGATAATAGGATTTTTTCGAACACCTTTTAAAGAGATAAGATCCTTAATTTTAGTAGTAGCTCCAAAGGATCCTGTGGAGAAAATAAAAATGGTTAGAGCAATAAGATTTTTCATGGTTACCTCAACACTTTGACGGTGGATTCTAATATTTTATCGGATTCTAGGGAATCATTTTCGGTGATATCCTTTCTCGCCACGAGGGCCCTAAACTCAATTAGTTTTTTCTGCTTCTTATAGAGGACAGTTTTTCGGCCTTTTATAAGCAAATGGGTTTGATTGATCTCTTCTTCTACAACGGTTGAGATATGGTCGTGAGGGGATACTTTATTATCTTTGGATTTGTCTGGTTTTTTAGTGTCTTTAGAATCTGCACTATTTCTTTCCCACTTATCATAATTTGCAGATAACTTTAGCTCATTGGTGATTTCTTTTTTTAGTTTAGATAAAACATTTACTCGTATGATATCTCCAAGCTGCTTTTCTGTCTGGTTGGTAAATAAATAAGAATTTGTCCCTTTTCCCGTCCATAAACTAGGCCCTGAAGTATCATTTCTTTCGGCATCGAAGCGCTTTTTTCTTTTAAGCATGTCGACACTGGCAGGGGCCCTGCGAAATTGATCAAAGTCATCTTTTGGTTTTGACTCTGCTACAGACTTCTCATCGAGCATTTTTCGGTTAGGTCTTTTTTTAATAAGACCGCTACAAGAGACGAGGTTAAAGCTTAATAAAGCGAGAAAGAGATAATGTGTTTTCATAGGCCTACCAATACGGAATTAGGTCCGTTTACTTTTCCAAAGATTATGTTTTTATTTCTAGGATTTTTAAGTTTTACAAAATCGCCAAATCGTCCTGTGCTAAGAGGCAGGCCCATGCCTGTTAGGACTAGACTACCTTTTTGATATGTTATTTTTGCGGGGGTACCAAAGCTCACAAGGTTTTTCTTAATAAGGAATGATTTTTTTAATATCTCTCCCGCTTTTAGCGTGCGATTAAGCTTGTGAAATGAGAGCGTTTTATCATCTATAAAATATAGATTTTGATTAGTGATATTTCTCTTAACTTTTTTAAAAAGAGCTGAGCTTAAGTCATCATTTGTTGGCATAAGATCAAGTGATGCTACATAAACCTCAAGGAGTTTAGTGCCAACGGCCTCAATCCAGATACTCTCGGACTTTCCGCTTTTTCCAAGCAGTTCAAGAGTAAATGCCATGTTACCTGTTTTAAATCCCTTAGGAATATCTAGTAATTGATCTTCTTTTAAGTGAATGGCCAAAGTATTGTTCATAAATCTTATTTTAGTAAATCTTTCTTCATTAGAGGGCCCCATTTTTTCTCTTAAAATTTCTTTTAGTGGAGTTAGATGAAAATGTTCCGGGTAATAATTTATTGAAGGATCAATACTTTTTAAGTATTTACTTTTTAGTGTTCCTGCCGAATTAATAACAATTTGGTGAAACTTAGAACTGATAGCTTCCTGGCAATTAGTGCTTTTTATCACATCTGATTTTTTTAAATTATTTTTGCTACCGATATAAATAGTATTTTTAAAAAAAGTCATGGAGCAGTTAGGGCTCGCATAACTTATAAAGATCAGGTTGATAAATAAAAACTTTTTCATATTTTTACCGAATATTGTTTACGGTTTGTAACATCTTATCTGCAATCCCCATGACCTTGGAGTTCATTTCATAGGCCCTTTGGGCACGAATTAACTCAGTCATTTCACTCATTATATTTACATTAGAACTTTCCAGTGCTCCTTGCATGATACCACCGGCATTATTGGTACTTGGAGTTTGCTGGGTGGGAGCACCACTGGCCACCGTGGCATCATAGAGATTTTTTCCTAAAGATTTAAGGCCCACGGGGTTTATAAAAGTAAAGACAGCAATTTGACCAAGCTTTAGAGGTTCTTGTTGACCATTTACATAAGCATCAACCATCCCATCTTCTGAGATGTTTACTTGGGAGGTTCCTGGAGGAAAACTCATATCGGGGAATACGGCATAGCCATTTTTATTAACCAGTCGTCCTTGATTATTTACATTAAAGGCCCCATCTCTCGTATATTTAAGATTTCCATTGGGCAAAACAATGCCAAAGAAACCATCTCCATTAATCATTAAATCAAAGGGGTTATTGGTTATATTGGGTTCACCTTGAGTGAAGTGCTTCCTGACTGCCGAAACTTTTGCTCCGGAACCGATTTGCACTCCAACGTTATGAAAAGTATCTGAGTTGGTGCGAGCTCCCGGTTCAATTATAGTTTGATAATTAAGATCATCTGTTTCTGTTCGAGACTTTTTAAAGCCAACAGTACTTAGGTTGGCAATATTATTAGCAATGGTATTAACAACGGCTTCTTGAGCGGCCATTCCTGAGGCGGCAGTATTAAGGGCCCGCATCATGGCCTTTGATTCAATTGGGGCCACCAAACTGATAAGAAAAAACATTATTAATTGTATCATTTCATCTCCTAAAATTTTGCAATTTCATTTACTGCCTTGCCACTGATATTGTCATAGGCCTTTAGTACTTGTTGAATACTTTCAAAGTGACGGGAGGCCTTAATAAGTGCTGACATCTCTTCCAGGGGATTAACATTTGAACCTTCTAAAAAACCTTGATGAAGTGTGGATTTTTTTACATCAGAGATTAAATTTTCGGGATAATTGTTAATAAAAAGGGAATTGCCCTCTTTTTTTAGTGCAGCAATATCTTTAAATTCCACGACGGAAAGGTCGTTTATTTTTTTTCCATCAACAAAAATTTCACCAGAGTGATTTAAAGATATTTTTTGACCAGTGATTTTTACAGTTCTTTTGGCAGGATCAGAGCTCTCGCCTTTAGGCAGTGGGGCAAGCTTGGAGAGAACTGGAAAACCCTTCTCATTGACTAAATACCCTTCACCAGAGAGGGAGAAGGTTCCTTTACGGGTAAAACGAACTCCATTAGGTGTATTTAATTCAAAAAAACCAGGGCCATTTACCGCCAGGTCAAGGGGGTTTCCGGTGTGTCTGAGGTCACCTTGACGATGATCGGTATAGGAACCATCTACTTTCACCTTGGCATTTTCCGCCCCGTAGGAGCGATAAAAATCTTCTGAGGTGAAAATTTTATGAGAAGCATCAATGCCTGCTGCTTGTAGGCCATTGTTGAGCGTCGCAAGTTGCTCTTTAAAAGTTAATTTATCTTTTTTAAACCCAGGAGTATTGGAGTTGGCCAAATTATTGGCAATAGTCTCAACATTTCTTTGTTGAGCGATGGCCCCAGATAAGGGAACCCAGATATCTTTCAAATTATCCTCCTGCTTATCTTAAAATATTAATTTAGGTGACAAAAATTCCACACCGGGAAAAATAATCCATGGAAAGTAAGCTTTTGATATTGTATGTTTTGCGTAGTGAATATGAGTTATAAACGTCAATCTTTTGGCGCACTGTTTAAGTCGAGGAATTATGGCAAAGAAAAAAGAGCTAGATTTTGAAAAATCCTTAGAAACTCTAGAGCAGATTGTAGAGGAGCTTGAATCAGGGGAATTAGCATTGGAAAGAAGTTTGGAGAAGTTCGAAAAGGGTGTCGAACTTTATAAAAAATGTAAACAGACTCTTAGTAGAGCGGAAAAAAAGATTAATGTGCTAACGGATGGCCTAAAGGAAGAAGAACTGGATTGAGGTCGATACTTTTATTTTTATTTTTAATTATTTCTTGCTCTACTTCGTCAACTAATAATGAACCTCTTGGGGTTCAGCTAAGTGATTTGAGCGTTGGTAAAGCAAAGCCTAAAATTAAGGACGGTTCTTATGGGCCAGAATATACCAGCAGGGGTATTGATTCTTCAGAGGATCAAAAAGAACCCGTTTTGGCCTTAGTGCTAGGTCCCGGGCTAAATCGGACCTTGGGCCATGCCTATTTTTTAAAAAGTCTTTTAAGAAATAGTATAAATATTCGAATAATTTCAGGAACTGGAATGGGTGCGGTGATTGCCTCTTATTTTGCGAGTGGAAAATCTCCAGAGAAAATAGAATGGTTATTTTATAATTTTTTAAATGAAGTTAAAGGGAAAAGGGCATTTTCGCCACAATGGAAAAGCGCGTTGGAAGATAAACTTTTAAGAGATTTTACAAATATAGGTATTCAGGAACTTGATATTACTCTAGTTATTCCTGTTTTTAATAAAATTAATTTTAAAATAGAGAATCTAAAAAGAGGATCACTTCATTCCGCGCTTAAGGCACAATTTAGATTTTATCATTCTAAGATGAAGGAGTCGCTTTCCACTCCTTTGCAATGGATAGTATATAACGGCAAATCGTTAAGAGGATTAGGTGCTGATATTGTTATTGGAGTAGATGTTTTGGCCGATAAAATTGAACTTCAAGTGGAGGATGGATTTTTATATGGTCACTATGGGAAGATGATTGGAAAGATTAAAAAAGAAAGGAAGGATCTGGATTTATTATTTGCTCTACCTTTTGCTGATGTTCCCTTGGATTCAGAAAAGAATTTGCCAAAAAATATCCAGCTTATGAGGAAGGTAAGTGAAGAAATGGTAGCTTCAATAAAAGATTATATTGTAGACTGGAAGAGACGCAATGCTAAGGTCAGGTGATTAAATGAAAACTAAAATGATTAATTTTTTATATGTATGTGCAGGGATTTTTCTCTTTGGAGTTTTAAGTGTTGTAGGGGTTGTAACCTATTTTTCTTTTGACCTGCCTAAAATTTCAACCTTGGCCGATTATAGACCGCCAATTCCTTCTCAAATTTTGGCCAAAGATGGAACAATTTTAGCGGAAATAGGCGAGCAAAAAAGAGAAGTGGTGCCTATTAGTGAAGTGCCAGAATTTATCATAAATGCTTTTTTATCGGCAGAAGATGATTCTTTTTATCAGCATACGGGAGTCGATTATAATGGAGTACTTCGCGCCCTTGTTGTTAATTTAAAGGCGGGAAGAGTTGTTCAAGGTGGAAGTACTATAACCCAGCAAGTGGCCAAATCTCTTCTTCTTAGTCGAGAGAGATCTATCTCTCGAAAAATTAAAGATGTTTTACTGGCACAAAGAATCGAGAAAAAATTTACTAAAGAAGAAATTCTTTATCTCTATTTGAATCAGGTATATTTGGGTGGGGGATACTATGGTATTAAAGCTGCTTTTAAAGGTTATTTTGGCAAAGAGCTATTTGAGGCCACGCTTGCTGAAGCGGGCATGGTGGCAGGACTGTTAGTCGCCCCTGGTAAGTATTCTCCTTATATTAATCCTAAGTTTGCTAAAAAAAGGCAGGCCTACGTTTTAAAGCGTATGTTGGTCAATCACAAAATTTCAGCAGATGAATATAAGCTAGCGCTTGCAGAGAAAATTAAATACAAACTTAAAAAGAAATCAGGTTTTAGAGCGGGTCATTTTACTGACTGGATTAGACAAAAAGTTGTGGCCCAAGTGGGGGACAAATCTTTTTTAAGAGATGGTTATAAAATACATACCACCTTGGATTGGCATTTACAGCAGAAGGCAGAAAAAGAAGTTTTAAAAGGCGTAAAAAAGATTGATAAAAGGCAAGGATATAAAGGGCCTTTAAAACACCTCGTCACTGATGAAGAAATAAATGAATTTGAAATTAAATTTAGAAAAGAAACTTATCGAAAAAAGTCAGAGTATTTTACCTTAACTAATGAATTGAAAAGAGAATATGAAGTTTCCTTTGATGAAGAGGCATTTTTAAGTATTAAAGAGAAGTACCTTGAGAAAGTTAAAGAGATAACTCCTTCTATATTTTACCCTGGAGTAAGTAAGGAAGATCCTTTGTTCGAATACTTACAAAAAGGGAAATCTTATGAAGGGGTGGTTATAAAAGTTAGCAACAGCTCTCGAGTCATCTATGTTTCAATAGGTGGGCAGACGGCCATCATACCCTATACTCATTATCGTTGGGCCCATGAGAGGCAAATTAGCGGAGACAAAAATCTTTTTCCTTATATTATAAATCCCACAAAAATTGTTAGACCCGGTGATGTGATTTTAGTGGAGATCATCAAAAAGAAAACCGCCATCTTTCCTCATTTGTATAAAAATTATTGGAAGAGGTATCAAAATACCGAAAATAAAAGAAGATTGGAACGAATTGAATTGGCCAAAAAGGAAACTTATATATTGGCCAAGTTAGACCAATACCCCGATGCACAAGGTGCCCTAGTTTCAATATCTCCGGCCAGTGGAGAAATTGTTTCCATGGTTGGGGGCACTGATTTTTCAAAATCACAATTTAATCGCGCTCTACAATCAAAAAGACAACCGGGTTCTTGTTTTAAGCCCTTTTTGTTCGCAGCAGGACTTGAAGAAGGGATGACACCTGCTTCAATTATAATTGATTCACCTGAGGCCTTGGCCGGGGTTGATGCAACTTTAAAATGGAAGCCAAGAAATTATGATGGAAAATTTAAAGGGCCTATCACCTATCGACAAGCTCTAGAGCAAAGTAGAAATGTTCCAACTATTAAGCTTGCCAATACTTTAGGAATTAGAAAAATTGTAGAATTTATTAAAAGAATTGATCTCAATGCTGAGGTTGATCATGACTTAAGTATTGCCCTAGGCTCATTTGGAATAAGCTTAATGGAAATTGTTAGGGCCTATGGAATTTTTCCCAATAAGGGTAAATTAATAAGGCCTAAAGCGATTATCTCGGTAATAGATAGGGATGGAAATCCAGTACAAATGGAATTTTTTAATCAGCAAGCTCCTCAAATCAGTGAAGTAGTTGAAGATATTGATGAAGAAAATCTAGAACCTATAAACCCATATCTTGATAATTTAGAAGATGATTATGTCTATGATTCTCGCTTATCTTATTTAATGACCAACCTTTTAAGAGGAGTGGTTCTTCATGGCACGGGTAGAGGAGCAAGAAGTGTTTCACCTTTTATAGGTGGAAAAACCGGAACGACTAATAATTACGTTGATGCATGGTTTTTAGGGTTTAGTGCCAATCTAGTGACTGGTGTTTGGACCGGCTTTGATAATAACCAAACTCTAGGCTGGGGCGAAACCGGTGCTAAGGCCGCATTGCCTATTTGGCGGGAATATATGAAAGAAGGCGTAAGAAGGCTGGGAGAAAAAGATTTTGTTCCACCTAAAGGGATAATAAACGTCTTAGTTGATAAGAAAACAGGTGAGCTAGCAAGAGATGCGGCGACAGTCGCTTTTATGGAGTCATTTGTCGAGGGAACTCAGCCAGGTGCCGTAAGAGTGGTAAAAGAAGAAGATGAAGACCCCACTGAAGACACTAGAATCATTCTCGAAGATGACGATTACTATAACGCGCAGAATTAAATAGACGCCACGCCAACTCACCGCGCACAGTGCAAGGGGCGTCCCCTGTGGTGCGTCAATGTAAAAATAATAAAGTCATTTTGCTCTTCAGCATTTCCTTGCTAACAAAGCCCTACGCAAAGCATGTAATGCAGGAGCTAAAGGTGCCTTTTAACATAAAATCTATTCTTATTTTCTTTCTAATTATTCTTTCTCCGATAATTTCGGCCGATAACCTTCATGAAAGGGATTTAGGATTAGAAAACTCTACTTATTTAAAGAAGTTAGTCGCAGACACTTTTTATGAAGGAGGAGCTTTCTCTCTATCTAAGCTAGAAAAATTTAGAGAAAAGGGCCTAATAAATAAAAAGGAAGAAATAAAGCTGATAGTGGGTAACTTAAGAAGTGAGAATGAAATTTCTCTTCAAGTTGCTGAAAAAAAGGCCTTAGAGGATACTAAAATTAAATCTATCGATTGGATTTTGGCCAACCTGGAAAATTTAAAAAATATATCAGGACAGAAAGCTTTAGAATCCAAGTTAAAAGATATTATGAAAATCCATATGGCACTTATAAGGGGTTCTAGGGATGGTTCAGCACTGCATGCGATTAAGAGTATGGTTTCGCTATTGTTTAAAAAACATCACGTACCAGTAGAAGAATCAAAAAGGACTCGTGCTTCTAATCTTGGTAATCCTACGAAAAATAGATATTACGCAAAAGAAGAACTTAATCAAATGATTAAACAGGGAATCGATCTTTCCGAGATTGATCCAGTGGATACTTCTTTTTGGTCAAGACCAGAAAATATCGCTGCTAAAGATCCCTTATATAAAAAAGATAAAACGGGAGATCTCCCACATATTTTCTATTTTAGCAGAATAAATCTGCGTGAAGGAAATCCCAAGATAAAGGTTAAGGAACACCTTGCGAACGGGAAGGTGAAAAAATGGAAGGTTAAGTTTGGTAGAGAAGTTAATCCAGAAGTTTTCATGTCACGCTTCATGAATTTATTAGGTTATCACAGTGATGAAACCTACTATATTAAAGAGGCCAAGATCTACTTTGAAAATGAAGAAGAGTATCAAAATATGCTGATGGATTGGTTTAGTTACTACAATAAATCAGAAGATGTTTTAAGCAGTAGATATATTAAAAACACTGGAGAAGATGAAAAAGGTTTCTTTGCTGTTTTTCATGAAGCAGTTATTGAGGCCAGATCTAACAAAATTCTTCGAGTCGGAGATTTTCATGCGACAGAACTTGGTAACTGGGAAAGAAGAGAAGTAAGAGCACTTCTTTTAATTATGGGTTTTGTGAATAGTCCAGATTATAAACCTTCAAGAAATAATAAGGTTAAATTGATTAAAAATGGAAAAAATCTACTTAATTGGGAAATACAAGAACTCGTTCATGATCTTGGCTTTGCCTTTGGAGATCAATACTTCACCAATGCCCCCAATGCCTATAAATGGTCTTTTTTAAAGAAAACTAAAAGCAAGCTTAAAATTAAATATTCCAATAATCAATGGATTGATAAGAACAGAAATCCTTTTCAACAGGCCAGCTACTCTGATTTAAAATGGATGGCCCGTTATATGGTGCAAATTACGAGGTCTCAACTAGAATCTTTGGCCCAAGTTGCCGGATGGCCTCATGACGTTGCCAAGCTAATGATTGAAAAAATGGTTGTTAGAAGAAATGAAATAGTGAAGGCCTTTGATCTTGAAGGTAGGAAAATTGATGGTCAATTAATCACTCTTTGGGATGAAGTCGTTCCAGAAGAATTCAGTTATGGGAAATATATTAAAAATGGGAAACTAGAGAAGGAATATCAAAGTTTATATTCTCCTATTAATTTTGTAAAAGACAATTTTATGCCCGATGAGATGACCAAGTTGGGGCGAATATTAATTGGACCTCTTGGTAATGCCACCAAATCAATTCCTTGGCATCGTATGGGTACTATTCCAACAGAAACTACCAGTGTGGTAGTTGAAGAGATGTTGCTCGGAGTTGGAGTTGGTTTTAGATGGGCCAGAGAAATCAAGAGAAATCCCAATGCTAAAAGAGAAGGGGATGCCTGGGTAACTATAGATATTCTTAAAATATTTGGAAATATTGGATTTTCGGCCGACATTCCACTTGGCAATTCCGGACTTGAGGCCGAATTATCAATTCAGGCCTTAATGGGTAAAAGTTTTAGGGCGAGATACTACTCTGCCACGCCGATGGAGGCGCTAAAAGGTAGAATTAAACTTTTGGCCAGTCTCCCCTTTAAAAAGTGGGAGATTATCAAAAAGTTAAAACCTGGTGAGATGTACTCGGATGGACTATTTGTAGGCGTTGAAGCTAAACAGTCCATTTCAACTAATACACTTGTTGGGATAGGAACTGGGATTGAACAAGAACAAATTTTCTTAAATCGAACAATTGTCGAAAAAGGTTATAATGGGGAAACTGATGTCTCGAAGGAATTTGCCCAGGATTTTACTTTTAGTTATAAAGCTTTTTTAAAATTATTTAAGATCATGCGAATTGACTTCTTTTCGGCCGCTTTAACTTGGGGAACTAGAGATAAAAAAACCTGGCATTTTAAGTTGGGCGAAAAAGCATCTTTAGAAGAGATGAAGGCATTTAACCTGGCAGCGTTTACTAACAAAAAGAATCACCCTCTTTTAGAGAATAGACCTCATACTAAAACTAAAGAAAAGTTTTATGAATCTAGTTGGCTGTTTGGTTTTGGAGGGATACTAGCTATTGGGAGAGAGACGAAGGGAACTTATATAACCAGAATACGACCAAATGGTGAGACTAAAAGGTATTATAATTACCAAACCATGATGAAGACCAATAATATGATTAACAGTACAAATAAGTTTTATAAACTAATCGGACATCTAGAGTTTTCTGATAAGGATTTTAAAAATGTCACGGATTCAAATATTTCACTTGAGGTGGAAATCCGAGATGACCAAACTGAGTATAAAGATATGAAAAAACGGGTCAAGTATGTAAATAATCTGGTAAATGACAAACGTTTTTTCCAGTACACCCCTGAGCTTCATGGCCTGCCACATCTTGGTAAAACTTTTATGAATTTAAGGTTTAACTTAAGTGATAATGCTCAAAGCTGTATCTTTGAAAAAATTGGTTGTCTGGCCAAGGGACCAAAGGCATATTTGATTGAAAGAAAGCTTAAAAGAATAAGAAGGTTGAAAAAACCGATTAAAAGGCTTCGAAAACTGGGGCCTTGGCTTTCTAAAGCATTAATGAAACCTGAAAAGTTTAATGACTTCATGAAATTTATTGGTGGAAAAAATATATCTCTAGATATGTGGCTAGAAGGCGATGTAATTAGTCGTGATCGCTATATTCATCTAAAAACAGATTCACTTAAGATATAATGATTAGGCTCCCCCCAGTTCTTCGGGGGGATTTATCCACAATGTCCTTCAACCCCCCTTCCTTTAGGTGGGGGATGTAAAAGGATAAAATTTCACGT
>QNFX01000004.1 GCA_003650125.1 Campylobacterota bacterium | reverse complement strand
CTCACCGGAAGTAATGCCGATAAAAGAATTACCGTTTCACCCCAAGAGGAAAATAATTTGATTGTTAACCTTTTGGCCCAGCTTCAAAAGTTAAGTGGGGAGTACTATCTACCTCAAGGTCAAAAATTACCAACAACTAATCTAGACCTAGTCTCTAGCTTGGCAAAAAAACTGATGGATAAAAAAGGTCGTTCATTGGTTGTTAGTGGATCTCAGGATAAGCATGTCCAAATTTTAATAAATGCTATCAATTCATTGCTGAATAACTATGGAAAAACCCTAGTTGTAAAAGAGAATCCTTATTTTAAAGGGCCAAATGATCTTAAAATGAGCGAGCTTGTTTCTAATGCACAAAAAGGGAAAGTTGGTGCAGTCTTATTTTGGGATAGTAACCCTCTTTATGACTTTGGAAAAGCAGAGGAGCTTTCAAGTGCTCTACAAAATGTAGAGGTAAAAGTTTCTTTTGCCAGTGCGCCGGACGAAACGTCAAAAGCTTGTACTCATATTATGCCAAATAATCATTTTCTTGAATCATGGAATGACTATTTTTCGGCACCAGGTGTTTTAAGTTTCGCCCAGCCGGTAATTCAACCACTCTTTGGCTCGCGAATGGTACAGGAGAGCTTACTTAAATTAGCAGGGAAAAAGGCAGATTATTATAATTATCTTAAAGAGACATCAAAGAATAATTTTTTTAAATATCAAAGTAAATTTTTAAGTTTCACTGATTTTTGGAGTCGTAGTGTTCACGATGGTGTGGTTGTTTTAAAAGAAAGATATAATCAATTAACCCGATTTAATAAAACTAGTGCATCGACCGCTTTCGCTGCTCTTAAGAAAATAGATTATAAGGATGGTTCGTCTTTAGTTTGTTATCAAAAGATTTCTATGCGCCTGGGGAAAATGGCCAACAATCCCTGGCTTCAGGAACTTCCAGATCCCATTACAAAAGTTACCTGGGATAATTATTTCCTTGTTAGTGTTAAAAAAGCAAAGTCCATGGGACTTAAAACTGGTGATGAAATTAGTGTAGATTCAGGAAATTATAAACTTACCTTACCAGTAGTAGTGCAGCCAGGTGTGAGCGAAAATATCATAGGTGTGGCACTCGGTTATGGCCATCATGTCGGCGGTAAAGTGGCCAAAGATGTGGGAGGAAATGCCTATCCTTTTATGCAGTATAGAGGGAAAAACTTAAGTGGAACCGTTCATGGAATAAAAGTTTCTAAAACTGGTACCTTTAAGGCCTTGGCCTTGACTCAAACTCATCACTCTATGGAGGGGCGGGATATTGTTCGTGAAACAACTTTAAAAGATTGGAAAAATAACCAATCTGCTGGAAATCCCCCCCAAGTTAAATTGATTAGTCTTTGGCCTAAACATGACCAAACGGGACATCAATGGGCGATGGCGATTGATCTTAATAAATGTACCGGTTGTTCAGGTTGTATTATCAGTTGTAATGCTGAAAATAATGTTCCGGTAGTAGGCCGGGAAGAAGTAAAGAATCGCCGTGAAATGCATTGGCTTAGAATTGATCGTTACTATAAAGGAGATGATGAAAATCCTGAAGTAGTTCATCAACCTCTTATGTGCCAACATTGTGACAATGCTCCTTGTGAAACCGTTTGTCCGGTACTCGCTACAGTTCAAAGCTCCGATGGACTGAATCAACAAGTTTATAACCGCTGTGTTGGAACCAGGTATTGTGCAAATAACTGTCCTTATAAGGTTAGGCGCTTTAACTGGTTTGATTACGCTCACGATGACAAATATGCAAATATGGTCTTAAACCCTGATGTATTAGTGCGCTCAAGAGGAGTTATGGAAAAATGCTCCATGTGTATTCAGCGAATTCAGGAAGGGAAATTACAGGCCAAAATAGATGGGCGAGCTCTTAAAGATGGTGAAATTAAAATGGCCTGTCAGCAAAGTTGTCCAGGTGATGCCATTGTCTTTGGGGATATTAATGATCCAAAGTCACAAGTTTCAAAATTACTTAAAAATGCTAGAAATTATAGACTACTTGAGGAATTAAACGTGAGACCACGAGTAAATTACCTCACCAAAGTTAGAAATAAGGGTTAAGAATATGGCCGAGCATACTTCAAAACTTAGAATTCCCCTTATAACCAAATTTAGAGGGTATAAGGGAATCTCTGATGATATTTTAAATTCGGTAGAAGGGAAACCAAATATTGGTTGGTACCTCGCTTTTATGGTGGCCGCCTCGGCCTTAGTGGTTGGATTTGCGGCCGTCACCTACCAAATCCTCAACGGGATAGGAACTTGGGGACTTAATAAAACAGTTGGCTGGGCCTGGGATATTACCAATTTTGTTTTTTGGGTTGGTATCGGACATGCTGGAACTTTAATTTCTGCCATCTTGCTTCTCTTTAGACAGAAATGGAGAACCTCTATCAATAGATCTGCCGAAGCGATGACAGTTTTTGCTGTTATGTGTGCCGGTATCTTTCCTATCATTCACATGGGTAGACCTTGGCTTGCTCACTGGATGTTCCCTTTTCCCAATATGCGGGGGGATCTCTGGGTTAACTTTAGATCGCCACTTCTTTGGGATGTGTTTGCCATCGGTACCTACTTTATCGTTTCCGCTGTCTTTTGGTATGTGGGGATGATCCCTGATTTGGCCTCTCTAAGAGATCGCGCTAAAAAAGGTATAAGAAAAAAGTTTTTTGAAATTTTAAGTTGGGGATGGAATGGATCACACCGTACTTGGCACCGTTATGAAGTTTTATGCCTTATTCTGGCGGGACTAGCGACACCATTAGTTGTCTCGGTTCATACCATTGTATCTTTTGACTTTGCTACCTCGGTAATTCCCGGATGGCACACCACTATTTTTCCTCCTTATTTTGTTTGTGGGGCAGTCTTTTCAGGCTTTGCCATGGTTTTAACCTTACTCATTATAACTCGTAAGGTGATGAACTTTGAAAACTATATAACCATTGCCCATATCGAGGCCATGTGTAAGGTTTTAATCGTCACCGGTATGATTGTCTCCCTTGCTTATGGAACAGAGTTTTTTATCGCCTGGTACAGTGGAAACCCTTATGAACAGTATGCTTTTATCAATCGAGCGACAGGGCCTTTCGCCTGGGCCTACTGGACCATGGTCACCTGTAATGTAATCTCACCACATTTTTTCTGGTTTAAAAAAATTAGAACCAACGTTGTAGCGGTTTTCATTCTCTCCATTGTGGTTAACATCGGAATGTGGTTTGAAAGATTTGTTATTATTGTAACATCACTACATCGAGATTATCTCCCATCTAGTTGGGCGATGTATTCACCTACTAAAATTGAGATAATGACTTTTATTGGTAGCTTTGGTCTGTTCTTTACCCTGTTTTTACTTTTCATTAGATTTTTCCCGGCCATCAATGTGGCCGAGGTTAAATCGGTGCTTAAATATGCGAGGAAAAGTCATGAGTAACAAGAACTTC
This sequence comes from Campylobacterota bacterium, assembly GCA_003650125.1. Lineage (GTDB taxonomy): Bacteria > Bdellovibrionota > Bacteriovoracia > Bacteriovoracales > Bacteriovoracaceae > SMWT01. The sequence goes on along the minus strand of QNFX01000004.1, from coordinate 81,442 downwards.
TTACTTGGGATTTTTGAAGATGAAGAGCATTTAGTAAATGCCAGCAAAGAATTAAAAGATAAAAAAATTCCTATCTTTGATGTCTACACGCCTTTTCCTCTTCATGGCCTGGATGATTTGCTTGATATTAAAAGAAGCCGTCTCCCCTATATTACTTTTATCGGAGGCATTATAGGTCTTAGTGTCGGTCTTTGGTTTCAGATTTGGACTTCAAAAGTTAGCTGGCCTTTAAATGTCGGTGGCAAGCCCTTTAACTCTTTTACTGCGTTTATTCCCGTGGCCTTTGAAATTACTGTTTTATTTGGCGCTTTGATAACTGTGGCAGCTTTCTTTTTTCGTACTCGCCTTTTTCCTGGGAAAGCGGGAGATATACCAGATATAAAAATTACTGAAGATGCTTTTGTCTTAGCGGTAGAACTTAAAAGTTCGGCCATTGATCCAGATCTTGTTAGCTCTATCTTTTCTACCCATAAAGCTAAGGAAATTAAGACTAAGAGGGGGATGAAGTGAAACATATTATTTTTCTTTTATTACTCCCATTGATCTTTAGTTGTTCTCGCAACGACTCAAATGGTGGATATGAGTTTTTAACTGATATGGTTTACCCCGTTCCTTATGAGGCCTATTCAGCAAATGAATTGATGAAAGATGGAAAGACTATGCAGCTTCCTCCAAAAAATACTATTGCTCGAGGAAAAATGCCCTTTCCTTATGGCGTAGGTTTAGATGAGGCCAAAAGAGCAGGAAGAGAGTTGAAAAATCCTTTTCCCAAAACGAAAGAATCATTGGCCCGTGGCGGGGAAGTTTATAAAAATTACTGTCTGCTTTGCCATGGGACTCAAGGTAAAGGTGATGGGCCACTTATTCCTAAGTTCCCCAACCCACCTTCGCTTACGGGAAAACGTTTGCTTAAATATTCTGATGGCAGACTTTTTCATATTATAACAAATGGTTCGGGGGACATGCCCTCACACGGTGAACAGATTTACTATAAGGATCGCTGGTTCTTGGTTCAATATGTTAACTTTTTACAAGAAACTTTTAGAAAAAAATAAGAGGTTTGAAGTGGGAAATATTACTGAAAAATTCAACTTCAAGATAAAAACCAAGAGACTATTAGTCACCGGTTGCTTGGTCGGTATCTTTTGTTTCGTTTGGAGCTTTCTTGATTCTCCTGAGCGCGCCTGGATAAATTATCTGGTAGATTTTTTCTATTTTATGTCACTGGCCCTTGGCGGGGGATTTATATTGGCGCTAACAGCAGTTACAAGTGCTGCTTGGGCAACACCCTATAAGAGACTACTTGAGGCATTGACCAAGTTTCTACCCTATGGCCTGATTTTAGGGGCCGGTCTTTTCTTTGGTATTCATACGCTATATGAGTGGAGTCATCCTGAATTGGTGGCAAAAGATGAGATCCTTCAGGGGAAATCCATTTATCTCAATGTGGGATTTTTTATGGCGAGAATGGCCTTTTTTATTCTTGTTTGGTGGGGGCTGACCAAAATACTGACTTCTCTTTCGCTTAAACAGGACAAAAATCCAGAATTTTCTCTTTCCGCTAAGATGACGAAATGGGGAGCGATATTTTTAATCGTTTTTGCCTTTACCTATTCTTTTGCCAGCTTTGATTGGCTTATGTCGGTTAGACCTCATTGGTTTAGCACCATCTATGGGATTTATACTTTTTCCGGACTCTTTGTGAATGTTCTTGCCGTCGTAACCCTGATGCTCATATGGATGCAAGGTAAAGGTTATTACAAGGATGTTATAAATGAAAATCACTATCATGACCTGGGGAAATTGATCTTTGGGTTCAGTTCTTTTTGGGCCTATATCTGGATCTCGCAATATTTGCTTATTTGGTACGCTAATATTCCCGAAGAAACGGGATATTTTTTACAAAGAGAAATACATGGTTGGGATTGGTTGTTCTTTTTTAACCTGGGTATCAATTGGCTTATTCCTTTTTTCGCCTTGATGACTAGAAAAGCAAAAAGAAGCACTTTTATCTTAGGGCGAGTCTGTATCTTACTTATTATTGGCCGTTGGTTGGATATATATTTAATGGTTGCACCCGATGTTTATCATCACGCGGGAGTGACCAATCCGCAAATTGGCATTCCTGAGATAGGTATCGCCATTGGTCTTGCCAGCTTTTTTATTCTCGTTGTGGGGAGGGCCTTAAGCAAGACACCATTGATGCCCAAAAATGATGCCTTTTTACAGGAAGGATTAAATTTACATCAGTAAATAAGGAGATATAAATGAGCGATAAAACTAATTTAACGGAGTGGAATGTAGAGGATGAATCCTTTTGGAATTCCACGGGCAAACAGATTGCCAGTCGGAACTTATGGGTTTCTATCCCCAACCTTTTATGCGGTTTTGCCGTGTGGTTATACTGGAGTATTATCACAGTACAAATGCTCAATGTGGGTTTTCCTTTTGAAAAAGGTGAACTCTTTACCCTGATGGCCATTGCGGGACTAACCGGTGCGACTCTTCGAATTCCAAGTACTTTTTTTATCCGTCCTTGCGGAGGACGAAATACTATTTTTTGGACCTCAGCACTGCTCATCCTTCCTGCATTAGGAGTGGGGATTGCGTTGCAAGACCAAAATACTCCCTTGTGGATATTTCAACTTCTCGCCCTGCTCTCTGGTTTTGGTGGCGGAAACTTTGCTTCCTCTATGAGCAATATTTCCTTTTTCTACCCCAAAAAAGTTCAAGGGATGGCCTTAGGATTAAATGCGGGACTTGGAAACTTTGGTGTAACCACCATGCAAATTTTAGTTCCACTCGTTATGACCTTTGGGCTTTTTGGTGGAACTCCAATGACCTTGATTAAGCCAAGTGGTTCTCTGCTCGGCAAAATACCCGTTGGCGAATTATCTTATATTCACAATGCAGGTCTTATTTGGGTACCTATCCTGATTGTTTTTGTAATTATGGCCTTCTTTAAAATGAACAATATAAAAACGCAGCAAGTATCTCCTAATGTAGATTCAACCTTGGCCGCTATTGGCAAGATGAGTTGGCTTTTATTTTTAGGATTTGTCACCGCTATCTTTGGACTTGTTTTGCTTTTAAAAGTTGGATTGTCTAAATGGCTCGTGCTTCCTATCGTCATTGTCTCAACTGTTTATCTCATGAAACTGCTATCTCCGGGACAGTTAAAAGAATCACTAACAAGACAGTACGCAATTTTTAAAAATAAACACAATTGGGTCATGACTATCATCTACACCATGACCTTTGGAAGTTTTATCGGCTTTTCTGCGGCCTTTCCTCTTTCCATTAAAGTTATCTTTGGCTTTCAACATATCGCAGGCCCAGGTGGAGTATTTGATCACAGTATGATTAATCCTAATGGCCCTTCGGCCTTGGCCTACGCCTGGCTTGGACCTTTTATTGGAGCTTTAATTCGACCAGTAGGAGGATGGATATCTGATAGAGTTGGTGGCGCCTTAGTTACTCAAATTTGTTCGTTAACTATGGTTGGTGCTGCTTTAGGTGTTGCCTACTATATGCACGCAGCTTATATGTCTGCCACTCCAGAGCAGTTTTTCATGCCTTTCTTTCTGCTCTTTTTACTACTATTTTTGGCCACTGGAATTGGTAATGGTTCTACCTTTAGAACTATCGCCGTGATTTTCAATCAAGAGCAAAGAGGACCTGTTCTTGGCTGGACTTCAGCAGTTGCAGCTTATGGTGCTTTTATTATTCCAAAAGTTTTTGGTGAACAGATTAAAGCGACTACTCCGGAGTATGCACTGTACGGATTTGCAGCTTTTTATCTTTTCTGTGCCGTTTTAAACTGGTGGTATTATTTAGGGCCTAAGGCCGATTATAAAAATCCTTAGGGAGGATCATTTTTTATGGAAATTAAAAACCAAGCGACCAAGATTGATCTTTTTAACTTTTCTACCAGACCGATGCGGGCATTCCATGTTACATGGTTTGCCTTCTTCTTATGTTTTTTTGCCTGGTTTGGTATTGCGCCCCTGATGGCCATTGTTCGGGAAGAACTTCATTTAACTAAAACGCAAATTGGAAATACCATTATCGCCTCCGTGGCAATTACTATTGTTGCCAGACTTTTTGTTGGTTGGCTCTGTGATAGAATTGGGCCAAGGCTCAGTTATACATGGCTTTTAATGCTTGGGTCTTTGCCGGTCATGGGAATTGGTTTCGCTCACAACTATGAAACTTTTTTACTTTTTCGTTTAGCAATCGGCGCCATTGGTGCTTCTTTTGTTATTACCCAATTTCACACTTCCGTAATGTTTGCACCCAATGTGGTGGGAACAGCTAATGCCACTACCGCTGGTTGGGGGAATCTCGGAGGCGGGGTAACCCAGATGATTATGCCTTTGGTTTTTGCCGCTTTTATCGCCATGGGATTTTCCACCTTTTGGTCATGGCGCTTGGCCATGGTAATTGCCGGGGCGGTTTGTTTTGTTACCGGTATTGCCTATTACTACCTAACCACAGACCTTCCAGATGGGAACTATAAGGAACTAGGAATTACCCATCAAAGAAAGGAAAATATAAAATCAGGTGGATCCTTTTTAGATGCTTTAAAGGATTCCCGGGTTTGGATGCTGTTTTTTGTTTATGGTGCCTGTTTTGGTATCGAGCTAACCATTAACAATATTGCCGCTCTCTATTTTAAAGATTATTTTGGCCTGGGAGTTAAAACTGCAGGTCTGGTGGCCGGACTGTTTGGGCTGATGAATATATTTGCTCGAACTACTGGTGGTATAATTGGTGATAAATTTGGCCATAAATGGGGACTTAGAGGAAGGGTTAAATGGCTCTTCTTAGCAATTTTGGTCGAAGGTTTTGCTCTCATTATCTTCTCGCGTATGACCATTCTTCCTCTAGCTATTGGCACCATGGTTATCTTTTCTCTTTTTACGCAAATGTCGGAAGGTGCTACATATTCAGTAGTACCCTTCGTTAATAAAAAGGCCTTAGGAGCAGTTTCAGGAATTGTTGGAGCTGGAGGGAATTTAGGGGCAGTTGCCGCCGGTTTTCTTTTTAGATCACCTGACCTTTCCTATCCTCAGGCCTTAATGATTTTAGGATTTGTGGTTATAGGCCTATCCTTTTTTGCCTTAGCAGTTCGCTTTTCACCTCAAGCTGAACAAGAGGCCAAGAAGGCCCATTATGATGCCCATCAGAAAAGAATTGCCTTAGAAAAGGAAAGAAAAAAGGCCAAGGGAGATATCCAACCGGTTCTTTTACCAGAGCTGATCAGATCATTTGCACCTCTTGATTTACTGAGAATGTTTTTAGGAGGGGCCTTAGCAATTAAGGGAATCTATTTCATTATAAATATGCAGGCACTTGAAGTTCTCACCGGTCAAATCGGTCAGTTTCAAAACGTGACTGCCTGGTATGTAATCTTTGCCCACGTGGTGGGAGGAATTTCCATAGCTCTTGGATTTGCCACAAGGTTTGCTTCGGTGATTAATATGTCGGTTCTGCTTGGGGCCATTTTATTCGTTCATCGGAGCTCACCATTTTTTGGCGCGGGAGAGGAACTACAATTTTCCATGTTAGTTCTGGCCTGCCTTGGAGTTTTGGCCTGGGCCGGAAATGGGAAGTTTTCTTTAGATTATTTACTAAAAGAAGCATAAATTCAGGGCGGCCCTAGGTCGCCTCTTTTAAAGGAGCTTTTTTTGAAGGTTACTGAAATCCTCAAAGAGGAACATCAAGATATTTTAAGACATCTAGGAAAGATGAAGGATGTTTTTTCCTCTCCAAATTGGCAGAACGTTAAAACATGGCAATATTTTATTTCCTTTTTAAAGATCTATGCTGATAAATTTCACCATATCAAGGAAGAGGATATCTATTTTCCGTGGATGCAAGAAAAAAATCCAGAGTTAGAACATGGGCCCCTTAAATGTATGCTCCACGAACACAAACAAACTAGGGCGCTGATTAGTCAGGCCGATTACGAGTTAGAGAAAATAGCTAAAGGAGATTTGAGTAAATGGCCTATCTTCAAGGACACAATGGAACTCTATATACGCACTCTAGAGGAACATATTCATAAGGAAGATAATGTCCTATATCGGTTTGCCGAAGGTCTTAATAGTGAACATAAAGATGGTGATAAGCTCATGCTGCCCTTATTTAACCTTGTTGAGGTGAATTATAAGGATCAGGTCGCTCAATTTAAAGAAATTGGCCAAATTAGCACTTTCCAAATATAAAAAGGCCATAAACAATTAAAGAGGACTTAAGATGTCAAAAATTAGCGATGATTCGCTTGGAAATTTATTAACTGTCATAGGCCATTACGCCTTTGAGACCTTAGAAGAGACAATCTCCTTTGAGGAAAAGACTGAGGAGCAAAGAGAAGAAATTGTTAAGGCCTCAGTTAAAATGATGGAAATTGCGGCCATTATCACAGTTAAGTTTTTTGATTCTGAAGCTCTCAATCTTAAAAATCTGGATGAGGTTCATCAGGCCTTAGAGAGTAAGGATTTTGAAAAAGCAAATTTGCTTATGTCTAAGTAGGTATAATGTATTCTGAAAAAGTTTTACAGCGGATGAAAAAGCCTCTTTTTAGAGAAGATTTAAAAGAGCGTGAACTCTTTTTAAATGATAATATTCCAGGTTCTTTTTCTTTTGAAATAGATTCATCAAGTCATCATGGGCAAATTTTGATTTTTGGTATCCTGGATAAAAATCAAATGCCTTCCGTTTTTGCTGGTATAAAATATTCCTCAAATATTACAGATGAAAAACTTTCCTTTTTAGATGCATTAATTGAACTTTTAAATGGCCAGGATATAACAAGATTAAAATCCATTAGTATTCGTGAGGTAGAAAGTTTTCTAAGAAATGATAATATCACACCCTCGTATGAGGAGGGATATAACTCTTTGATTCCAATATTTGATAAAGTAGTAAAAGGCCTCACTAATATTGAGGAACCTCAGAGTAAAGAAAAAAGGTCTCCAAATATCAATGATGATTACAGACCTGGAGACAGTCCTACGATTTCTCAGGCCAAGTTTTTAGAGCTAAACACTAATGAGAAAAAAAATATTATAGATGATATTATATTCAAGTTTATAGCTAAACCGCTAGGTCTTGATGGGGGAGGGGTTACCCCTGTATTTGTAGATGATTCGATGGTGGCGATAGAATATTTGGGTGCCTGTATAAATTGTAATTACTCTTTAACTTCAACATTAAGCTTTATTCAAAAAGTGATTCAGTTAGAAACAGAAAACCCCAACTTATTGGTAGTTACAGACTCTTAGGTAGCTTTTTTACCTTTTCGATTAGATATTCCTTGTGCTATGAGTAACACTTTATATTAAAAATTTGAGGTTTTTATGATTAGCACCAGCAATATCACCATGAGTTATGGCGGACAAAAATTATTTGAAGACGTAAATATTAAGTTCATGCCAGGTAACTGCTACGGATTAATAGGTGCCAATGGTGCAGGAAAATCAACTTTCATAAAAATCTTATCCAGTGAAATCGAAGCTCAAAGTGGACAGGTTAATATTACTCCTGGTGAGCGACTTTCTATTTTAAAACAAGATCATTATGCCTATGAAGAGGAACAAGTTTTAAATACCATTTTAATGGGGAATCAAGATTTACATAAAATTATTGTGGCAAAAGATGTCATTTACGCAAAAGAAAATTTTACTGATGAAGATGGAATAAAGGCCTCAGAGCTTGAGGATCAGTTCTCTGAACTCAATGGCTGGGAGGCAGAGTCCGAAGCTGGAAGTTTATTGGCCGGACTTGGTCTTGGAGCAAAATATCTTGATAAAAAGATGAAAGAATTAAATGGAGCTGAAAAAGTCAAAGTCTTATTGGCCCAGGCGATTTTTGGCAATCCTGATATTTTACTTCTTGATGAGCCAACCAACCATTTAGATATTGCCTCCATCCAGTGGTTGGAAAATTTTATTATGGATTTTAAAAATACTGTTATTGTCGTCTCTCACGATCGACATTTTCTCAATAAAGTCTGTACTCATATCGCTGATATTGATTATCAAAAAATCAACAACTACACGGGAAATTATGAGTTTTGGCGCACCTCTTCGGAGCTTGCAAGAAATTTAAGGTCTAATGAAAATAAAAAGATGGAAGATAAAGCAAACGATTTAAAGGCATTTATTCAGCGCTTTAGTGCCAATGCTTCAAAGTCCAAGCAGGCAACTTCCAGACAAAAACAACTGGATAAATTACAACTAAAGGATTTACCTGTTTCAACTCGTAAATATCCCTTTGTGCAATTTAAACCTAATCGAGAGGCCGGTAAGGATATTTTAACCGTTACAGGGATCAGCAAGTCTATTGATGGAGTTAAGATTCTCGATAATGTTAGTTTCACAGTTAAGAAGGGAGATAAAATTATTTTTCTTAGTAGTAGTGATTTGGCAAAAACAACCCTTTTTCAAATACTCATGGGAGAGCTTGAACCCGATGCCGGAGAGTTTACTTGGGGAGTGACGATTACTAAAGCTTATTTCCCAAGCGATAATTCTAGTTATTTTGATAGCGGAAAGCTAGATATTATCAATTGGTTAAGACAGTTTTCAAAAGATCAGCATGAGTCTTTTTTACGAAGCTTTTTAGGTAAAATGTTATTTACAGGAGAAGAATCATTAAAGAAAACGAATGTCTTATCAGGGGGAGAGAAGGTTCGTTGCATGCTTGCAAAAATGATGCTTTCTGGATCTAACCTTTTACTTTTAGATGGCCCTACTGCCCATTTAGATCTTGAGAGTATTACGGCCGTAAATAATGGCCTGATCGATTTTAAAGGTACTTTGCTTTTTACTTCTCATGACCATGAATTTATTCAAACCATCGCTGATAGAATTATTGAAATTGATGGCACCGTGATTGATGATGAGTATATCTCTTATGATGAGTATTTAGCTAAAAAGTTAAAGCATTAGCAGAACAAAAAATCATTAAAAGATGTGAGAGTTATCATTAAGTGTGTTTTAAAGATAATAAGTTTTGTTAATTTGTGGTTTTATATCCGGCATGTGCAATATTGGCGTAGGTCTTCGGGCCGAACATTATTCTTATTTAGAAAAAAACCCTCCTACTAATATAAAATGGTTTGAGGTTATCTCTGAAAATTATATGAACTCCAGAGGAAGACCTTGGGATATCTTAAAATTTATAAGAGAAAAGTATCCTCTAGCTTTTCATGGAGTTTCCTTATCTATAGGATCCTATGATCCACTTAATTTGGATTATCTAGAAAAATTAAAATACATGATTGATGTTTTTGATCCCTTCATTGTATCTGATCACCTTTGTTGGACAGGTCTACCCGATTCAAATTTTCATAATCTTTTACCTGTTCCTTATACTGATAAATCTTTAAATCATATTGCTTCCAAGTTAGATAAAATTCAATCTATTTTGGGACGGCCAATGGTTTTAGAAAACCCCACTGCTTATGTGGATTATAAGGAATCAACTTATACTGAATGGGAGTTTATTAAAAAGTTGGTTGAACAAACTGGCTGCAATATCCTACTTGATGTTAATAATGTTTATGTAAATTCTGTAAACTTTAATTATGATCCAAAAGTTTATTTGGACCATATACCAAAAGATAAGGTAGTCCAGATTCATCTGGCGGGATATACGGATATGGGGGATTTTTTATTCGATACCCATAGTAAACCAGTCTATCCCGAAGTTTGGGATCTTTTTTCTTATGTAATTAAGGACCTAAAGGACGTTCCAGTTTTACTGGAATGGGATGATGATATTCCCGCGTTTCCCCACCTAGAAGAAGAGGCCTTAAAGGCCCAGAAAATTTGGCAGAGGCATCATGATAGGTGAATTAGGAATTGAAAAATCACAAAAACTATTTGGAAAAAGTATTCTCACGGGAGAAAATGAAAAAGATCTCCTCGATGCTATAATTCCCGCAGGAAAAATTGATATCTCGGCGGCCCTACAGGTTTATCGAGATGATTATGTGGCCAGACTGACCTCAGTGTTGGGTGAAAATTACGAGGGAACTTGGTCACTTCTCGGGGATAAATTATTTTTTTCTTTATGTGAAGAATATCTAATTGATCACCGGTCCAAATCTTTTGATATTGGGGATTTTGGTGAAGACTTAGACCAATTTGTAAAAGATCACCCTCTTGGCGAGGAATTTCCTTTCCTTTTTGAGCTTTGTCATCTCGATAAACAGTTTATGCGAATTTTTCATCTACCCATTCAAAAGGCCTTAGGGGAGGAACAACTAAAATCTTGTTCTGACTTGTCTAAGATCAAGTTTAAGTTTGCTGAATCTTTTTATTTACAAAAATCTAATTTTCCCATTTATAAAATCTGGGATTTGAAAAATATTCCACTGGAAGAAAGGAATGCAATCGATCTAGATTGGAATGCTCCAGAAAGTATCTGCTTATATAAAAGTTCCCAGGGGATTCACACTAAGTTTTTAAAACCTGAGCAGGTTGATATTTTAGATAAATTAAATCAGGGACTGAATTTAGAAACAGCACTTGAAAATTCTTCATTGGAACCACAAGAGGTTCAATCTCTTTTCAATTTTATCGCCACTAGCGGTATTATAGTCGAGTTGGTTTAAATCTATGGAAGGTACACCTTTTATTCTCGATATAAGAGAAAATCATGAGTATGAGACCTATAATGTTGGAGGTCTTAATATTCCCCTTAGTGATTTGCCAACGCGATTAAATGAATTGGAACAATTAAAAAACAAAGAAATCGTGATTTTATGTCAATCAGGTACAAGGTCTCAATTGGCCCGTGATATTTTAGAGGATGAGAATTTTACCAAAGTGAATATCTTCGTTGGAGGAATCATCAATTGGCCTAAACAAGATATAAACGAATTAGTTCCATCATTTCAACATTCAAAAAGAATATGAAACTATTTTTTTCGTTTAAATCTTGATTGAAAAAATCGCAAATATTCCGGTTCATAGGTCATTTCTAGGCCTTTAATATTTTTTCTTCTTTCATAAACCGCGGCCACTGACTCTGCTACAACATCCATATGGGCCTGGGTATAGACTCTTCTGGGGATTGTAAGTCTAATAAGTTCAAGCTTAGGCCTTCTATTTTGACCTGTCCCCGGATCTCTACCGGCAGAAACATTTCCTCTTTCCATGGAACGAATTCCATTTTCAATATAGAGTTCGGCCGAGAGGGTTTGTGCTGGATATTCATCTTGATCTAAGTGAGAAAGAATTTTCCCTGCATTTAAAAATATGGCATGAGATCCCACTGGTTCTACAATAGGAACTCCATAGTCTCTAATTTGTTCTCCCAGGTATTTCACTTGTCCAACTCGTGCTTGTTGATGTTCAAACATGACACTTTCCCTAATCCCTTGGGCCATGGCGGCCATGTCTCTTCCGGCCAGTCCACCATAGGTATGAAGTCCTTCATAAATTACAACTAGGTTTTGTGCCCTTCTATAGATTTCATCATCATTACAGGCAAAGAAGCCACCAATGTTTACTAGGCAGTCTTTTTTTGCCGAGATGGTACAGCCATCAGTATAAGAGCAGATTTCAAGTAAAATTTCTTCGATGCTTTTATCTTCATAACCTTTTTCCTGTATTTTAATAAAGTAGGCATTTTCTACAGTTCTTGTAGCATCAAGCATTATTAAAATATTGTGTTTTTTACAAAAAGCATGGAGCTCTTTTAAGTTGGCAATAGAAAAGGGCTGTCCTCCGGCCATATTTACATTGCCCTCAAGACTAATATAGGGAACCCTGTCGGCCCCAACTCGGTCTACGAGCTCCTGCATTTTTTCTATGTCTACATTACCTTTAAAAGGGAAAGTGTTTTCCGGATCATGGGCCTCATCCACAATAACATCGATGAATTGCCCACCGGCCATTTCCTGGTGGAGTCTGGTAGTGGTAAAATACATATTACCGGGAATGAAATCACCTTTTTTAATTAAAATTTGAGACATGATATTTTCTGCTCCACGCCCTTGGTGGGTGGGAACAAGGTGTTTGTAGCCATAAAATTTTTTAACAGTATCTTCTAGTTCGTAGAAATTTTTTGATCCGGCGTAGGACTCATCTCCTCTCATCATAGCGGCCCATTGGAGATCACTCATCGCGCTGGTTCCACTATCGGTAAGGAGGTCGATATAGACATCCTTACTTTTTAAAAGGAAGGTATTAAATCCGGCCTCTACAATGGCCTCTTCCCGTTCTTTAAGGTCTTTCATTTCGATGAGTTCTACGGTTTTAATTTTATAGGGTTCGGCCCAGGATCTTTTTTTCTTTTTCAAAACTTTCCTCCTAATTAACGATTGAATTGATTGAGAGATAGTGAAATATTGTGCCAGCCAAGACAAAAAGGTGCCATATTGAGTGACTAAAGGGTACTTTTTTTAGCAGATAAAAAACTACACCTATACTGAAAGATATTCCGCCAATTAATAATAAATAAAAAGAGGTCTTATCGAGAACTTCAAGCATTGGATTTATGGCCAACATACATACATATCCCATCGCCAAATAAGTCCCGACAGAGACAAACACATTTCGGTTTTTGGCAGATAGTTTGTAAATTGATCCCGCCAGTGCCAGTACCCATACTAAAATTAAAAGCCAGGGATTCCAGGGTGAGTGAAATTTAATTAATATGATTGGGGTGTAGGTAGCAGCGATAAAAATATAGATGCAAATATGGTCAACTTTTTTCAGTATCATTTTTAATTTAGGTTCTCTTGTAAAATGATAAAAAGTTGAGGATGCGAACAAGGCAATGAAACTAGCTCCATAAATGAGATAACTGAAAATGTGGCCATATTGTCCACTAGTTATGGCCTTAGAAAGTAATGCAAAAGAGATATAAAAACCAAGGATTATCCCTAAGAGATGGGTAAATCCGTTAATAAATTCTTCAGTATGGGAATACTGATATATCAAACTGGTTTGATTCATAAATGACGAGTACCATAAGATGGCCTTATTTAAAATGAGTGTCTCAAAACATGAAAAATATCATAATTTGTTATGTTCTTTGTTATGGAATCATTTTTGAGCAAGTCGTAGCTTTTAAAAAAAAATCAGAGAAACTTTAAAATGTTAAAAATTGCTAATAAAAATCTCTTATCTCGCCTCTTTTTGGGAACGGGAAAATTTCCGTCAGATGAAATAATGAGAAAATGTATTGAAGAAAGCTGTTGTGAGGTGGTTACTGTCTCCATGAGGAGGATGGACTTTTCCCAGAATTCCCGGGACCAAATTCTTCAAAGTATTCCAGATAATATCATTTTAATGCCCAATACCTCAGGAGCGAGAACTGCCGAAGAGGCCATTTTATATGCTGAGTTGTCTCGAGAAGTACTGGGTGTTAATTGGATTAAAATAGAAGTTATTCCAGATCCTCACTATCTATTACCAGATCCAGTTGAAACTCTTAAAGCAAGTGATGAGTTAGTTAGAAAAGGTTTTGTGGTTCTTCCCTATATAAACGCAGATCCTGTATTGGCCAAAAAACTGGAGGACGTAGGTGTTAGCGCTGTTATGCCTCTTGGCTCACCGATAGGGACTAATCGGGGAATTCAAACCAAGGAAATGATCGAAATTATAATTGAACAAGCTGGAGTACCCGTTGTAATAGATGCGGGACTTGGTAGACCATCTGATGCGGCCCAGGCCATGGAAATGGGGGCCGATGCAGTTTTAGTAAATACCGCAATTGCCATCTCGAATGATCCTGTTTTAATGGCGAAGGCCTTCAAAACTGCTACCGATTCGGGGAGATGGGCCTTTGAGTGTGGGATGCCTGGACAAAATAAAAAGGCCCAGGCCTCAAGTCCATTAACCGGTTTTTTAAATGTTTAAATATGGCCTTGAAGAGCAGATAAGCAAAGAAGATGTCGAATCGGTGCTAAGTAGAGAAAAATTCTCTCAGTCTGATTTTCTTGCTCTGATATCACCCCAAGCTAATGATTATTTAGAGGTGATGGCACAAAAGGCACAGTCATTGACCAAACGTTTTTTTGGCCAGACTAGAGGTATTTATATTCCTCTTTATCTCTCCAATGCTTGTCATAACAATTGTTCTTATTGCGGGTTTAGCTCCTCAAATATTATAAGAAGAAAAACTCTAAAACTTGAAGAGATTAAAAATGAACTTTTATCCATATATAAAAGAGGTTACAGGAATATTTTATTAGTTTCAGGAGAGTTAAAAGATTTTAACAATATTGATTATTTAAATCGAGCAACCAAATTAGCGGTTGAAGTTGGATTTTCCTCAGTAGCGGTTGAATTTGGGGCGCTAGAAAGTGATCAGGCCCGACTTCTCCAGGAAAGTGGAGCAGACCAGTTTGTTTTATACCAGGAAACATATCATCCTCCGACTTATAAAGATGTTCATATATCAGGACAAAAATCAAACTTAAATTACCGGATAGAGGGGGTTGAACGTTCAATTGAAGCTGGATTTAAAAAAGTAACACTTGGTTTTCTTGGCGGACTTTTTGATTATCGCTTTGAGGCCTTGACTCTTTTTTCACATCTAAGGTATCTGAAAAGTAATTTCTGGAATATTTCATTTAGTATTTCAATACCAAGATTGCAAAATGCTTTTGGGTTGGAAGAAATAAAGTATCCCCTAGAGGACCGGGATTTTGTACGAGTTTTATTGGCCTTTCGTCTGGCCTTTCCCCAGATGCCAATTCTTCTCTCGACTAGAGAAAGTGAAACAATTCGCGGACACTTGTTAAACTTATGTGCAACAAATATTAGTGCAGAATCAAAAACCTCTCCTGGTGATAATAATCTAGAGCAGTTTAGCGTCACCGATAATCGTTCTCTAGAGGAAATTATAATTTCTTTGAAAGAGATGGGACTTAATCCGTGTTTTAAAGATTGGGACGAGTTACTACCACGCTTACACAATTACCACCAAAACCGGTAGCATTAATCAATACCTTGTTTATTTTTTCAATATTTTTTTTTGGTTTTTCAAATATGGTTTTGTAGGGAAAATCGATATATTCATTATTTTTTAAAATATATAAAGCATATTCCAAGCTAAAGGCCGCAGAGGCGCCTAATGTGTGGCCTATTAACCATTTATTAGAGGTTAAAATAGGAAGGTCAGGAAATACTTTTTTGATAGCATTTAACTCTGCACTATCCCCTTTGCGTGTCCCTGGTGCGTGGGTAATGACAACTTCAGGGAGTTTGGGAGTACTCATCTTTTCGATGGCAGATTTCATAGAATTTTCAAGACCTACTCCATCACTTGATATGGAGGTAGGACTGCTAATATTTTCTATGCCAAAACCTATGGATTCAATTATTCCATGAACTTTCATATTACTTTTCATTTTTTCCAGTGACATTACACAAGAACCCTCTCCTAAAACCATTCCACTGTTATCACTTCCAAATGGTTTGCAGGGATAGTGTTGGTCAAAATCGTTGCGATATATTTTTAATGCCTTCATCTGTGCCAAGGTAAAGGGAGTTAACGGTGCTTCACTTCCACCAAAAATAAAGTGATTGACAAGACCTGACTCAATCCAGGAAATACCATTTAACAGAGCATGAAAGGCCGAGCTGCAAGTCATGGAATTTTCAATTGAGATTGCTTTTAGTTTAAGATCTTGAGCTACCCAGCTAGAAATATTTCCAAGCGTTGTGGTTGGGGAACAGTGAGAGGATACTTTTCCAAATTTGAGGAAATCTTCATGGTTTTTTTCAAATGTTTCTGTTGCTCCCCTTGAAGAGGAAATATTGACGCCAACATGCTCATTCCATTTAGCATCTAAATAACAATTCCTAGCAGCAATAATAGATAGTAAAACAGACCTGTCCAAGGAGGTGTAAGTTCTCCTTTCTTGTTTTAAAAGATCTAACATTGTTTCTCCCAACTTTGTTAGAGGGGCAACGAGTTCAGATTTCCCATCTATCAACTTATTTTTTATTAAAGAGTTTTGACTCTTATAACTAGACCAGATATCACTTTTGTTCGTGCCTAAGGGGGATATTGAGCCAATTCCTGTGATTGCGATATTCATTTAAATAAACCTCCAACGGGAATAGGCCTTATAGCATCCTTCTTTTAAGTATAAAAAAATTAATGTAATTAAATATTTTGATAAATATCATTATTTTATCAAAGAACTTCTTTTCCTAGTCAGAATCTAGGTTTTTAAACCAAGGGAAGAGGAGTTCTATTGTATTCTATTCTATGATTTCGCTCATGAAATCCATTGAGAATAATTCCAGATTTCCTTCTTTCCTTTTTAAACGATTAAAAAATAAAATGAGGGCAACAGATAAAAAGAGAGGAAAAGGAAATGACAAAAATTTATTCCATGGTCGGAGAATCAAAAAGGATTCTAAAAAGAAACAATCAGGTTGCATTATTTGATAGAGCTAAAATAGAAAGTGCTATATTTAAGGCGCTAGATTCTATAGGTAAGTCAGATAAATTATTAGCTAAAACTTTATCAACTAAAGTTGAAGGTGAACTTTGGAAGGATCGTCATCTTAGAACGATTCCGGCAGTAGAAGAAGTTCAAGATATTGTTGAGAAAATTTTGATGTCTGAAGGAGAATTAGAGGCAGCAAAATCTTATATTCTCTATCGAGATCAACAAAGAAAGATAAGGAAAGGAAAAGAGTTCTTACTAGATATTGAAAAAACTATGGATGGATATCTTAAGAAATCCGATTGGCGAGTTCAGGAAAATAGTAACGTAAACTTTTCACTTGGTGGACTTATCTTACACAATTCAGGGGCGGTAACCGCTAATTATTGGCTTAATCATATCTATCCTCCTGAAGTATCTAAGGCGCATACAGAGGGGGATTACCATATTCACGATCTTTCCATGTTTTCTGGCTATTGTGCCGGTTGGAGTTTAAGACAGCTTCTTCTAGAAGGGATAAGTGGAGTTAAAAATAAGGTTAATTCAAAACCAGCAAAACATCTTTCTTCTGTTATATCCCAGATGGTGAATTTTTTGGGAATCATGCAAAATGAATGGGCCGGGGCCCAGGCCTTTTCCAGTTTTGATACCTATCTTGCTCCATTTGTTAGGGTCGATAAATTAGATGAAAAAACAGTTAAGCAGGCAGTTCAAAGTTTTATTTTTAATATGAATACTCCATCTCGTTGGGGATCCCAGGCACCTTTTACCAATATTACTCTTGATTGGACTGTGCCAAAAGATCTTAAAAAACAAAAGGCCATTGTAGGAGGAGTTGAACTAGATTTTTGTTATGAAGATTGTCAGGAAGAGATGGATGTTATTAATAAAGTATTTTTAGAAGTAATGTTAGAAGGGGATGCTGATGGAAGAGGTTTTTCTTATCCAATTCCTACTTATAATATCACTCGTGATTTTAATTGGGCCTCCGCTAATGCAGAGTTATTATTTAAAATGACTGCCCAGTTTGGTACCCCATATTTTCAAAATTTTATAAATTCAAATCTTGATCCAAGTGATGTCCGCTCTATGTGCTGTCGCCTGCAATTGGATAAAAGAGAGCTTAGGAATCGAGGCGGGGGATTATTTGGTGCTGATGAATTCACTGGTTCTATTGGCGTTGTAACTATTAATCTACCAAGAATAGGCTTTGTTGCTAAAAGTAAAGAAGAGGTTTTCTCTCAATTAGATAAGCTGATGAATTTGGCCAAAGAATCTCTGGAAATTAAAAGGAAATTAATCGATACGCTTATGGCCCAAGGTCTTTTTCCCTATTCAAAAAGATTCTTAAAAAATCTGGACAATCATTTCTCTACCATTGGTCTCAATGGAATGAATGAATGCTGCCTGAACTTTCTAGGAGCTTCGATTGATGAAAGTCGTGGAAAGGAATTCGCTGAAGAAATTTTAGAATTTATGAGAAAAAAACTTTCCGATTACCAAGAAGAGACAGGAAATCTATTCAATCTTGAGGCAACACCCGCTGAAGGGGCCTCGTATCGTTTAGCACTTAAAGATCAAGAAAGATTTCCTGGTATCATCCAATCTGGAGATGATGAGAAGTTTTATACTAACTCAACTCATTTGCCTGTAGATTATACCAAAGATATTTTTCAGGCCTTAGAACATCAAGATTCATTGCAGACAAAATACACTGGAGGCACAGTTTTTCATGGTTTTCTTGGCGAAGATATTAAAGATTGGAAGACAGCTCAGGCCTTGGTAAAAAAAGTTGCTTATAATTTTCACCTCCCATATTTTACCATCACGCCGACTTTTTCCATATGCCAAGATCATGGGCGAATTTCTGGTGAACATTTTAATTGCCCAGATTGTGGGAAAGAATCAGAGGTTTATAGCAGGGTCGTGGGATATTACCGTCCAGTACAGAACTGGAATAAGGGGAAAAAATCAGAGTTTAAAGAAAGACAAGAATATGTGATTGACGCTGCTAGCGGAGAAAACCACCCTAGTACCTTTACATTCTTCTATACCGATAACTGCCCAAGGTGTCCTGCAGTTAAAGAAAATATAAAAAATTTAAATATTAAGGGGATTTATGTAGATGCAGAAAGTGAAATGGGTCAGAATATGGCGCAAGAACTAAAAATTAAGACTGTTCCAACAATCGTTTTTTATGATGAGAACAAAAAACTCGTTGGCCGGGCCCATACGGTTGAGGAGATCAACAATTGTCTATAGGAGGGATAATACCAGTCTCTTTTGTGGACTATCCTGAACAAATTGCAACCACTATATTTATTAGTGGTTGTAATTTTAGATGTGGATATTGCCATAATCCTGATCTAGTTTTCGGTAAAACCAAAACAACGACTGAAGCTGAGGTCTTTGAATATCTATTTAAAGCACGAGGAAGGTGGATCGATGCTGTCTGCATCAGTGGCGGAGAGCCGACCCAATATTTGGGCCTAAAGCAATTTATCCACAAAATTAAAAAGATGGGGCTTTTGGTAAAATTAGATACCAATGGTACTCATCCTGAAATTTTATATGATTTAGATATTGATTACCTAGCGATGGACTTTAAAACGTCACTCGGGAGATACTGTGAATTAACGGGTGTGAAAAATATAGAAGAAAAAATTTCCTCTTCACTAGATTATATTTTAAATCAAAATAATTTTGATTATGAAATCAGAACTACCTTAGTACCCTCGCTAGTAGGCCCAAAGGAGATATCTGAAATGTCTCAAATGCTAAAAGGGGTCAAAAAATGGATTCTACAACCTTTTAGAAATATTAAAACAATTGATCCTAATTTTAAAAAAATAATCCCTTTTGATAAAGCAACTTGTGAGAAAATTTTAAAAACAGCTCAAGAGAAAATCCCTCATACCAGTTTGAGAAATTAGCTCATTAATAACCTAGAAGAGACAAGGATTACTAAAAAAGATGTAAAAACTTCAATCCTTCTCTGAGGTAATTTTTTATTGGAGAGATAACTTCCCATCTGCCCACCAATTAAAACAGCTATAAATAATGGCCAATAGGAAACAAAATCAGGAATATTTCCATTTTTTTGAAACTGCCCGATTAAACCAGAAATGGAATTAAAAAAGATGAAACCAGAAGCGGTTGCGGCAATTTTGTTGGGATTTCCCCATTTAAACAAAAACAAAAGAGGGGAAAGAAATATTCCTCCTCCAACCCCCACAATTCCAGAGATAAGTCCCAGTCCACTACCAAGAATCAAGGAGGGGATAGTGGGAGGGATTTCTAGGTGATCTTTATAGCCCTGGTTTGATTTTTTAAAAAAAAGCATTTTTAACCCGGCAATTAAAAGGCAGACTCCAAGGATTAAACGAAAGGTGTTTTCATCGATAGGAATTTTTCCCCCGACATAGGCCAGGGGAACAGAAGTGAGTATAAAAGGTAGCAAAAAACGAAAAGAGAAGTTTTTACTTTTCAAGCTATGTATTAATCCACCACTTACAACAATTAAATTACAGGTTAATGCTATTTTGGGAAGGGCCAGGTAGGGGGTAGAAAACAAAATGAGTAGTGCAATATAGGAGGAGCCTCCTCCGAAACCAACCATGGAATAAAAAAATGCTACGATAAAAAATAATATAGTTAAAAAAACTAAATCCATAATTAGTGATGACACTGAACCCATTGAGGTTCGAGGTCTTGGTAGTGTTCCCGTTTCCAAACTGGTACTCTTTTTTTTATTTCATCGATAGTGTATTGGCAGGCCAAGAAGGCCTCTTTTCGATGCTTGCTAGCAGCATAAATCCATATCGCCAGATCAGATATTTTTAAATGTCCTGTTCTGTGTACACAAAAGAGTTGCTCAATCCCAAAAACCTCTAAGGCCTCTTTAACAATTTTATTACCTTCGACCAAGGCCATCTCTTCGAATGCCTGATACTCAAGAGATTTAACTTTATGTCCATCATTGTGATTTCGAACCCGCCCCTCAAAAGTGACTACTCCACCTACTACGGGGTCAAATCTATTTTTCAAAATGATTTCTTCAATGCTTTTATCAGATATTTCAAACAATTTTCTAACCTCCGGCAACTGGTGGGATAAATGCCACTACATCGTTTTCTTTTAAAGGGGTAGTGAAGCTTTCAAAACTATTATTAATCGCCACCCGTAAGTCTGATTGCTTTAGTTTTATAGAATATTTTTCGCTTAATAAATCATAGAGCTCTGAGGGGGTTATAACATTGGTGTCAATCACCTCCCCCTCGATACCTGTATTGTCTCTAATCATTGCAAAGTATTTAATACTTATTTTCACAGTACTACCTCTCCTAATTTTTCTTTGGCCAATTTAAAATCATCGGGAGTGTTGGCATTGGCCAGAGAACTTTCATTTAATAAATCAATATTTAAGACATTAGAATTAATTAACATTTTACGGGGACAAGTATATCCCTTAGCAAAAAATTGAAAGAAATTTTGCTTTGCCCGAGGTTCATAAATTGCACATAATGGTTCGGGAAGTTTATTTTTACTAGACCTATAACAGGTTGCCACTTTAAAGGGATTTCGTTTGGCAATTATATTTTCGATAGTAGCTTCATCTAGAAAGGGCAAATCACAGGCAAGTACAAGCCATGCGGCCTTTTTATGTTCCATGAGTGCAGATACAATACCTCCTCCTGGGCCCATCTCTAGTAGGCGGTCGTGAATTTGTAAATGATATTTTAAATGAGGGAGATGTTCTTGTTCTTTACGACAAGAGACAAAACATTGTTTGGTGAAGTTTCTTAGGATTTTTTGTACATGATCTACTTGGGCCATCCCATGGTAATCTAAAGATCCTTTATCTTCACCCATACGAGAACTTTTTCCACCGGCCAGGATCAGTCCATAGATTGGAATATCCTTGAATTTTTGATGGAAGAATTCAAGGATGAAGCTTTGAATTCCTTTAATATCATCTCGGTTAAAGTAAGGAAGATTGATATTTGTAGTATTTGTCTCTTCTATACCAACTAGTGCAATAGCTCCGGTCACTTCCTTGGAGTGTAATTTTTCAAGAATTCTTGTCTTAGTTTCAAATTCACCTAAAACTAAAATCTTAGGAAGAGTGGTAAACTTAAACCCCTCTACAAAAAGCATGTCACAGTCGCTAAAACTAGGTATTAAGAGATTGTCTTTGAATTGATCATGAATAATATAGGCATTTTTATCTTTAGAAGTGATGGCAATTCTTTTGGCCCCAGCATTTGTTGCTTTCCAGGTATCCTTTCCTTCCTTGTCCATAGAAAATTTATGAGCATCATGTTTTAGGTAGCCAATATTAAAGTCAGACCCCATTTTTTTTATTAACTTAGATATAAGAGTGGATTTACCCGAGTCGGAAAAGCCACAAAAGTAAATTTCAGAGTCATGAAATTTTGTGGTAGTCACTCTTTCCTCCTTTTTTTTTCACCAGGTGCAGATTATCAATTACAATATTTTGGGAGATCGCCTTGCACATATCATAAATTGTGAGGGCCGCTATTTGGGCGCCCATTAAGGCCTCCATCTCCACTCCTGTTTTGCCAAAACATTTAACAGTGCAGTCAACGAAGGCAATATTCTTTTCCATTTTTATTTCTATTTTGCTACCTTCTATATTTAGTTGATGACAAAAAGGAATAAGAGCAGAGGTTTGTTTTAGTGCCATGGTTCCAGCAATGATTGCCGTTTGAAAAACCGGGCCCTTTTTAGAGTGAATTTCTTTTCCAGAGAAAAGATCAATGATTTCTGGGGGAAGTACCACATGGCATCTGGCATAGGCATAGCGATTGGTTTCAACTTTTGGTGATACATCTACCATTTTAGGATTATTTTTTTCATCTACATGGGTTAACATTTGCTACCCCCCTATTTGATACATAGGTTTAACCATCTCATCGATTCGATAAGTAGGCTTAAGTCCCATGGTCTTGATTAAAGCTTCCCCAATCTCTTCTCTGTTTTTTCCGCGTAATGAAAATCCTTTATCTATCATCAGGCAAGGAAAAATAGATCCATCAGGACCCATTCTTAAACGGGAACAGCCATGGCAGAAAGGTTTTGACTCCGAGGCGATAAAACCAATCTTGGCCCCATTAGAGATTGTATAATTATAAGATGTCGAATCAACAGGGACAGGAATGGTTTTTGGAATCCATTTTGTCTTTATTTGGGCCATCAGTTGATCTGCTGAGATAAAATATCGTTCAAACATTGGAACCATAACGCCGATTTTCATTACTTCTAAAAAACGAACTTCAATTCCATATTTGCCCGAGAATTCTATAAAATCTTCAATTTCGTGATCATTTAGACCCTTCATAACTACGGTATTAATTTTAACGTTAAAGCCTAGCTCTTTGGCCAAAAAGATGGATTCTAAAACTTGTTCGAGGGAATCAGAGCGGGAGATTGTTTTAAAGGTTTTTCTATTTAAAGAATCTAGACTGAAGTTAATATTTAAAAGATTAGACTTTTTAAGGTCTGGCAAGAATTTTTTAAGCCTCACACCATTGGATGTCAGTCCTAATTTTTTTAAGGGTAATTTAGAAAGTAGTTTAACAATCTCTAAAAAATCAGTTCGCAGGGCAGGCTCACCACCTGTTAATCTTATTTCATCAATACCATAATCTACCAATGTTTTTGTGACATTAAAGATCTCGAATTTATCCATGAACTTATCACTAGGCATGAACTCTACTTTTTCGGGCATGCAATATAGACAGCGAAAATTACAGGCATCTAAAAGAGAAAGTCTTAATTTATGAATGGACCTTCCATGAGGATCTATAAGCTTATTCATTTTCCCCCCAAAGGTATAGAGGATAGGACTCGCCACTTAAAAAATCTTGTTTTTCGCTGGGTAATTCTAAGAAACCATCACTCTCGGCCAAGGAAAAATAATCACCAGAGCCATTTAACTCTACTGGTGTGGCCCAAGTCTTACCATCATGTGAATAAGATATTTTGACTGGTTTAAACAAGGTTAAATCTTTTCTAAAGGTAATTGGTTCTTTTAAAATGGCAAATCGTTGGTTTGGCATCTTTCCTAGTTCCATTTTTCTTAAGGCCGGGGTTACATATCTGCGGAGGCAGATTAGTGCCGATACGGGATTTCCTGGAAGGGCAAAGATCATTTGCCCTTTTTCTCCCTTGCCGAACCAAAAGGGTTTACCTGGCCGCTGAGTTATTCGGTGAAATACTTTAGTTACATTTAGTTTTTCTAAAACATCTGGTAGAAGATCAAATTTTCCCTTAGAAACTCCACCTGAGAGAACCAGAATTTGATATTTTTCCAACAGGCCTTTTATTAACAAATAAGACTCATCAAAATCATCATTTAAATGATAGAGATCCAAATCTTTAATTCTCATGGATTTAAGTTCATTTTGAATTGCATAGGGATTTGATTTTCTAATTTGATGAGGGAGAGGGGTTTTATCAAGATCTACCAACTCATCTCCACTACTGATGATCGCAACTTTAGGTAAGGTCTTTACAACTAGTTTGTTATAACCTTGGGAGACGGCCACGGTTATTTGAGGAGTGTTTAAGGGCCTTCCTTTGGTCAGAAGAATATCACCCTTTTTAAAATCAGAGGCCTTTTGATGGACGTTTTGCATTGGTTTTAAATTGAGTCCAGGATTTAAAACGGCATTCCCATTATTTATTGAAATCTGTTCATAGGGAATAACCAGATCACATCCGATGGGGAGTGGGGCACCTGTCATAACTTCTAAGGCCTGGGCAGGATTGTTTAAGGTTTTTTGTATTTCACCAGCTGCTTGGACTCCTTCCAAGTTAAAAACGGTATTACCTATGTGGGATAAATTAATGGCAATCCCATCCATTGCACAACGATTAAAAGGAGGGCCATCTCTTTCAGCAGTTATTTCTTGGCATAATATTTTGCCAGGCCAATCGGTCAGATCTTGATTTTGAGAGTTGCTTTGAATTAGACCAGCAAAAATTGCATTTTGGGCCTGTTCTACAGATGTCATGTTTATTCCCCTCCAAATACGGGAGACATACCCGTTTCCAGGTTATGCCGTGTCGTCTTACCTCCATTGCATTCGCTTTAGGTAGGCAAGATAAGGAATAATAAATTAGTTACTATTCAATTTTTTTATTTTCTTTAAGTCCTTTCTGAAAATTTTTAATGCTCTTGGCAAATGCTCCGCCAAGTTCAGGAAGCTTTTTTCCTCCAAAGAGAAGAAGAAGTATTCCCCCAACTACTGCCAGCTCACCGGCGCCAAGTCCTAGCATAAATTCACCTCATTTTTAATATGATATTGCTTCATGGGGCCTGAAATCTCTTTGATTTGGATGTCTTAAATTAATGATTCTCATCATGTTTAGCATGATGCAGTCAAAGGTAGAAAAAACACCTTCAGGCCTCTAGGTGGTAAATACCATCACAGCGGCCTGAAGGCGGGGGCATCTGATTTAGAAATTCATGTCATAGTTAGCTTCAACATCTTTTGGAAGCTCAAGTCCTAATTCTTTAAGACGACTCCCTACAATATGCAGATATTCGTCTTTTAGTTGTTCTGGGAATTTGGGTTTTAAACCAAAGCGGTGATACATTTTAAAGTGTTCACTGGTTTTAGAATCTCGACCATAAAAACCAAGACCTACTGATAAAAATTTAGGGATAGCATTTTGTAGTCTCTCTTTTCCTTTTTCTCCATCAAATTCCATAACTCGACTAGCTGCCCACATACCAAAACCAAGGTGTCCTAGTTCTTCGGTAAAGATTCTTTCAGATACTTTGGCCCAAGGCAGGTAACTTGAGTGTTGATATTGACCTAAAAAGGCAACTGCACCGGGTGTAACTACCGTGGAAAACATTGCGACGTCTTCCCAGCAGGTAAAAAGTTGTTTCCAGTTTTTATATTTAAAAGCGTTGATGATTTTAGTTCCACCAGGAGCATCCTCAAAGGGGTTTTGGACAATTGCTTTAAGTCTGGCATCCACATCAACCCCTAAAGGTTTAAGAATGTTCCAAAGATAGACACCATGGCCATACTCTTCTTTTACTTTTTTAGAAAGTCTAAGGGCCTCTTCAGGTCTTGGAGCAAATCTGAGGTTTTCTGCAACTCTTATACCACCCATAAATTCTGAGTCAGCTTGAAAAGTTAATAGTTCAATTAAAGCATGTTTATAATCTTCTGGAAGTCCCCAAGGTCCTTCATACCTCATACCATTAAAGTTATTCGTAATTTCTACTTGTTCCATAATTTTCTCCTTAAATATATCCTCGTTGTTCTTGATCTTTTTCAATTGAGCGAAATAAGGCCCCAAAATTTCCTTCACCAAAAGAGAAGTGATTTTTTCGTTGAATTATTTCAATGAAAATTGGACCTATTAAATTTTTGGTGAATATCTGCAGGAGATAACCTTGGTCATCACCGTCTACTAACACTTGCAGGTCTTTAATTTCTTTTTTGTCCTCAGTTACGTTTGGGACACGGTCAAATACTTCCTGGTAATATTCATCATCCATATTTAGAGTCTCAATAGAAGTATCCTTAAGCCCCTTTAATGATTTCAAAATATCATGAGTTAAAAAGGCCAGGTGTTGTACTCCCGGCCCCTTATACTCTTCGAGATATTCGTTAATTTGTGATTTTTTATCCGTTCCCTCATTAATAGGGATACAAAATGAACCACAAGGTGATTTTAACGCGTAAGAGGTTAGTCCCGTCTTTTTTCCTTTGATGTCGAAATAGCGAATTTCAGTAAAACCAAAAATATTTTTATAAAAATCGGCCCATTTGTTCATGGTTCCTTTTTCTACATTATTGGTGAGGTGATCAATGAGGATAAATCCTTTATCAGGTACGATGTCTGGATTTTCTAAATCTATGAAGCCCATTTTTTTAAAGCGTTCAGGGTCTTTAAAGTTATCAATTAAATAAATGAAGCTCTCACCGATGCCGTAGATGGCCGGAAGTTCTTTAAAATCACCAGTTCCAGGTTTTGCACCTCTTTCAGTGGCAACTTCTTGCGCCTTAGGAGCATTTTCGACCCTAAGTCCCATGGAGCAAAGTGAGGGGCCATGCTTTTTATTGAAATCTTCTGCAAAACTTCCAGCTTCATAATTTAATAAAATATGGATATCATTTTGCTTATAATAATCAATTTTCTTACTCTGATGCCGCATGAGTCGTGAGAACCCAAATTCTAAAAATAGTCGGTGAAGTGCCCCAGGATCTGGGGAGGTGAATTCTATAAATTCGATGCCTTTAAGTCCCAAATAATTTGCTTGCCCACTCATAATTTTCCTCTGCTAGTATGCTTACAATGTAGAATAATTAATAGGCCAAATAGAATTTATTCAATCGGCCAAAAACATAATAAATGTCAGTTACAAATTAAAAAAAGTCATAAAGGAGGCCGATAAAGGATTCTAAGGAGAATTTTATGAAATCTTGGACTTTTGGACTTCTTTTACTACTTACTTCAACCTCTACATTTTCTGCGGCCCATCGAAAAAATTTAAAGGTCTTAATTGATTTTTTATATCCAACTTTAAAAAATGTTTCTATTAAAAAAATCGAGTGGCGATATCCGGAACGCTATGTAATTGATGCAGAATTTATCAAAGGATCAAGACAAAGAGGTTATGGAGTTATCCCACCACAGCCTTGTCAAATATTGGTTATAGGACAATATAATAGCAGAAAAAAAACGATGGATTATAAAATCAAAAATAACTCTTGTAGATAATTAGACGGTACGACTAAACATCTTTTTATCAGGCCTTTTTAGATATTGATCAAAAACCATCGCCACGTTTCGAAGAAAGGTATGACCTAAATCGGTTACTTCTAAGTTATCTTTTGAATATGTTATCAAACCATCAGATTCTAGGTCTTCAAGTCCTGCTTGCATGCCACCATCAATCTCTAGTGAGTTGAAAGTTGCCTTGGAAGAACACATGATATCTTGGATAATATCATTAATGATAATATCCTTTTGGCATCTAATATGTCCGTTGATGATAGGAAGTTTTCCCTCGTCGAGAGCTTCATAATATTTCTTTATGTCCTTCTCATTTTGTATCATGATTACTCTAGAATTGGAGATGGAAGAAACACCAAGTCCAATAAGCACCTCTGATTTCTTATCAGTATATCCCATAAAGTTTCTTTTTAATTTACCCGCAGTAAAGGCCTTTCCTAAATAAGAGTCAGGTCTGGCGAAATGGTCAAATCCCACTTCGATATAGTTGCTGTCTTTGAGACCTCTTTTTCCTTGTTCAAAAAGATTCCTTTTTTCTACACCTTCTGGAAGATTCTCTTCATTGATCAATTTTTGGTTAGGTATTTTCCAAGGAACATGTGCGTAGCTATAGTAGGCAATCAGATCAGGAGATAATAAAAGTACCAGCTTTATCGTTTTAGCTATGGAGGCCTCATCTTGATTGGGGAGACCATATATAAGATCAAAATTAAGGGATTGGAATTTCATCTGGCGAATTTTTTGTACTAGAGTTCCTACCATTTCAAAACTTTGAACTCGATTAATCGCCTTTTGTACTTTGGGTTCAAAATCTTGGATTCCCAAACTTATTCTTTCAATCCCATTATTTTTAGCAATAAATAAATGTTCGTCAGTGCAGGCCCTGGGATCTACTTCAATAGAGCCAATAAATCCATCTTGAGCAAAGTAAGGTCTAAAGAAACTAAGCAGGGTGGAGAGGTCTCCGGGATCTAAAAAGGTGGGACTGCCACCCCCTAAATGAAGCGAATTAATTTTTATATCACCTAGATTTTTAAGGTAGATATCCCATTCTTTTTTAATATATTCTACGTATTCTCGCCCTTGGGATTTGTCTTTGGTGATTTTTCGGTGACAACCACAATAAAAGCATAGGCTCTGACAAAAAGGGATATGTAGATAAATATCTACACCTTTGGTTGAAGCCTTTTCTTCTTTAAGATCGTCCATCCACCTCTTTTCATCGGGGGGACCTTTCCAAAAAGGAACTGCCGGGTAGCTAGTATAGCGTGGCCCTTGTTGATTGTATTTTTTTAGTAGATCTTCCATCGAGTTCAATCTATGCCTTTAGGAGGGATTCCGACAATGATATAGGACAGGAAATGGCTGCAAAAAGACATTGTTAATGCATGGCGCATAGTGAGCGGCCAACTAAACATTATTTAATTAGCTAAACAACTAATTACTAAAAATTCTTGAAAACTCGATAAGGTGATATAATTAAGTTTAAGAATATGGGAGCTTTAAATGAAGTTGTTAGTTTTTTTGTTAATGATTCTGCCTTTTGCAATACAGGCCAATTTTTTGCAAATATGTGAATCTCATAATGTTAATTTACAAATTGCCAATACCGTTGCCATTTTAAAAATCATACATTTAGAAGGTAAAATTTCAATTACTAATATGGATAGTAAAGAGATTACGGGGGCATCCGGTGAAATAGTTAAAACGAGTATCAATAGCAAATTTAAACACTATAAATTTCCTACAAGAAAATACTACGGTAAAAATAGAGATGTTTTTCAAAATAGACTCAAACAGGTCTTTCAAAATAAAAATGATTGCCAAAAGGCCTATAGGATTATTTTTAAACAAGAGAGTATAATTTTAAACACGGGAATACTTTTTCCTGGGGATCGAGTACAAAACTTTCCTCTTCAAAGGTTAGAACCCTTTGCCGGTTTAAAAAAACTAAAGACTTTAATCTTGAATATGAATGAAATTTCCCATCTAGAACCATTAGCTAATTTAAGAGGGCTTCATTATTTATCCCTCTATAAGAATAAGGTTTTAGATGTTAGACCGTTATCTAGATTAACAAATCTAGTTAGACTTGATTTGGGACATAATCGAGTTTCAAAAATAAGACCTCTTTCAGGATTAAAAAGTCTAAGAGGATTGGAGTTATTTTTAAATAGAATAACTGATCTAAGACCGATTTCGGGACTCACCGAACTTCATCATTTATCTTTAAGTCGAAATAAAATTTTCGATATATCCCCTTTGGCGAATATGAAAAAGTTAAATTACTTAAATCTTCGTAAAAATAATGTTTCAAATATTCGTGTTTTATCAAATTTGAAAAGTCTAAGCTATTTAGTCTTATCAGATAATCGTATAACTGACGTGAGACCACTTACTAAGTTGAATAATCTTGAAGTATTAAAACTTAGAAATAATCGGATCAAAGATTTAACTCCAGTTAATAAATTTAAAGGAATTAAACACTTCGATGTAAGAGGTAATGGTTTGCGTTAAAAGATAATGCCAAGAACACTTCAATATCAACAATTGAAAAAGCAGATGGGCCGTCCTAGACTCCTCAAATGATGAAAATTGAAAATGGAAGCCGAGGTTTTAGCAAAGAGTATTGGGTGAAAAATTATTCTGAGCCAGAGGATATGGATGGCATCTTCAATGCGAAAGGTCATGCGCTCTACCTCAAAAACTTCTTTGACCTGGAAAATGTGGAAGTTA
This sequence comes from Campylobacterota bacterium, assembly GCA_003650125.1. GTDB lineage: Bacteria > Bdellovibrionota > Bacteriovoracia > Bacteriovoracales > Bacteriovoracaceae > SMWT01. Next base: position 51,492 of record QNFX01000004.1, on the reverse strand, counting down.
AAAGTATGATCGATTTAGGCCATGGCCTGGGTTATCTTTTAAGAGAGTTTTACAAAACTTTTAACCCGCAAAAGGCCTGGGGAATAGAGCCCTCAGAACATGGCTTTCTTCAATCCCAAAAACTGCTTAAATCCTATGATATCAAATTAGAAAATACTGATCTCCTCTCTTGGTGCAAAAAAAAATGGCGGGGGAAAAAGGCCATTGATCTGGGAATCTGCACCGGGGTCATTCATTATTTACCCGAAGAAGAGATCAAACAGATCCTGCCAGTTCTCGCCCAAAGAGTTCGCTATCTCTATTTTAGTGTACCCACTAATAAGGAATTGGACCGCCAGATTAGTGAGATGGAGTTTTTAGATCCCTATGCGAAGCGACGAAGCAAGTCAAAATACCTCAACCTTTTAAAACCGTATTTCACCATCGTCTCTTCTAGAGTGTTGGAGAGTAAGAACTTTTATTCGGATGAGAATACGAAGTTCACCGACCTATTATTTCGCTTTTAAAAACTTGACTTTGAGTGTCCAATCTTTAACTTTAGTTAAATTCATTTATTACAAATTACGTAGACTTTAGTATAAGTTTAGGAAAATTATTTTTTAAAATAGGTCTGTTTTAACATGATTAAAATCAAGAAAGGTTTATCTCTACCTTTAAAAGGTACTCCCCAACAAATAATCCAAGATACCAAAAGAACGAGGACTGTCGCAGTTAACGGCCGTGACTATATGGGAATGAAACCCTCCATGTTGGTAAAAGAAGGCGATACAGTTTTAATAGGCCAGCCTCTTTTTACTGATAAAAAAAATGAAGGGGTGATCTTCACCGCACCTGCTGCAGGAACAGTCTCGGCCATTAATAGGGGTGCCAAAAGAGTATTTCAAAATCTAGTAATTCAAGTAGCGGATAAAGAGTCTCAAGTAGATATCGCTCCACCGAGGAATCTCGATTCAAAGTCTATTGCTAAAACCTTGGTTGAAACAGGACTCTGGACATCGTTTAGAACCAGACCCTATTCAAAAATTCCAGTAGTTGGTAGCACACCACATTCAATCTTTATCACTGCCATGGATACAAATCCTTTGGCAGCAGAACCTGAACTGGTTATTTCTGAACATGTAAAAGAATTTGAAAGAGGCCTACAAGTCATTTCAAAATTAACTGAAGGAAAAACCTATCTGTGTAAAGAGGCGGGAAAAAGTATTCCAGCAGTTTCAGAAGTTGAAGTTAAAGAATTTAAAGGGGTTCATCCGGCAGGTAACCCTGGCACTCATATTCACTTTATAGATCCAGTTAGTGATAAAAAGATGGTTTGGTATATAGGTTTTCAAGATGTCATCGCTATCGGTAAGTTTTTTGCTCTTGGAGAGCTGTGGACTGAGAGAGTAATTTCTCTTGCAGGTCCTTTAGTTAAAAACCCCAGACTTATAAAGACCAGACTTGGTGCTAACTGTCTTGATATAGTTAACTCCGAATTAGTTGAAGAAAATAATGCTCGAATTATTTCTGGCTCAGTTTGGAAGGGAGATAAATGCGATAAGGTCTTCTCTTACTTAGGACGTTATCACAATCAGATATCTGTTTTGGAAGAAGGAACAAAAAGAGAATTTCTAGGTTGGAATTCTCCAGGTTTTAATAAGTTTTCCATCACCAGGACCTTCTTATCTGCTTTTAATCCCACTAAAACTTTTAAATTAGATTCCAGTACCAATGGTTCGCCTAGAGCGATGATACCAATTGGTATGTTTGAAAAAATTATGCCGTTAGATATTGTACCAGTTCCTTTCCTTAAGTCCCTAATTACGGGAAATACTGATATGGCCCAAAAGCTTGGCGCTTTAGAGTTAGATGAGGAAGATTTGGCCCTTTGTACTTTTGCTGATACAGGGAAAGTAGATTACGGCCCAATGCTTAGGAAAACATTAACCACTATTGAGAGGGAAGGATAATGAAGGGATTAAGAAAACTTCTTGATAACCTCCACCGAGATTTTGAAAAAGGTGGAAAGTTTGAGAAGTTCTACGCACTTTATGAAGCAATTGATACGTTTGCCTTCACTCCTGGAGAAGTAGCAGAAGGTGAAACCCACGTTCGAGATGGTCTTGATTTAAAAAGAATGATGGTTACCGTTGTCTTGGCCTTAACTCCAGCAGTGCTTATGGCCATGTGGAATACGGGGTATCAAGCAAATTTGGTTTTAGCTAACCAAGGCATTGCCTCAGTTGCAGGATGGCGAGGTGACCTTATGTTCACTTTCGGGCTTGGCCTTGATCCTAATTCCCTTTGGTCTAACTTTATATATGGAGCTCTCTTTTTTCTTCCGGTCTACATCGTAACCATGACTGTGGGAGGACTTTGGGAAGCTATTTTTTCTGCCGTTCGCGGCCATGAAATAAATGAGGGTTTTTTAGTAACTGGACTTTTACTTCCTCTAATTTGCCCTCCAACAATTCCTCTTTGGCAGGTAGCGCTTGGAACTACTTTTGGAGTGGTAATTGGCAAAGAGATTTTCGGGGGAACGGGGAAAAACTTTTTAAACCCAGCTCTAGTTGCCCGTGCCTTTATATTCTTTGCTTATCCGGCAGAAATGTCAGGTGATGCTGTTTGGATTGCTGTTGACGGACACACCGGAGCAACAGCGCTTAGCATGGCCGCTCAAGGTGGACTTGAAGCGATTAAAATATCTTGGATGGATTCCTTTTTAGGATTTATTCCAGGTTCAATGGGTGAGACCTCTGCCCTGGCCTGCTTAATAGGAGCAATTGTTTTAATGGTGACTGGAATTGCTTCTTGGCGAATCATGTTGAGTTGTTTTGTCACTACTGGTCTGATGGCCCTACTTTTCAATCAAATAGGATCAGATACCAACCCCATGTTTTCACTAACTCCTATCTGGCACTATGTGGTTGGGGGGTATGCTTTTGGCCTGGTCTTTATGGCCACGGACCCCGTTTCCGCCGCTCAAACGCAGAGGGGACAATGGTATTACGGGGCCTTAATTGGCATAATGGTCATCCTTATAAGAGTTATAAATCCTGCTTTTCCCGAGGGAATGATGCTGGCAATTTTATTTGCTAACGTCTTCGCTCCCTTATTCGATTGGTTTGTCACTGAGAAAAATATTAAACGAAGGGAGCTAAAACATGGCCTCTAAGGATACTGTCGGTAGAACGATTGGAGTCGCACTAGTTATTTGTATAGTTTGTTCAATCTTAGTTTCTACTGCGGCGGTAAAACTGAAAGGATTGCAAAAGGAAAATGCTGACCTTGATATTAAAAAAAATCTCTTGCTTTCCGCGGGAATCTTGAAGAATCCAAAATCGAGTAAAGATGAAATTCTTCAGGCCTTTGAAAAGTTTGAACCAAAAATAGTAAATTTAGAAACGGGCGAATACGTCAGTGATGTTGATATAGCGACTTTTGATCAAGTAAAGTATGCAAAGGATCCATCAACAAATATGACGATAGATAGCTCTAAAGATATCGCCAAGATTAAAAGGAGATCAAAGCTTGCAAAAGTTTATCTCGTTAAAAAAAATGGGCAAGTTTCCATGGTAGTTCTTCCAGTCCATGGACTGGGACTATGGTCTACCCTGTATGGATTTCTAGCGCTTGATAAAGATACTAGTACCGTTAAAGGGTTTGGTTTTTATCAACATGGGGAAACGCCAGGCCTTGGCGGAGAAGTAGACAATGCTAATTGGAAGGCAAAATGGATTGGCAAAAAAGTTTACGATGAAAATTTTGGCCCAGTAATTAAAGTTGTTAAAGGACTGGTTAACCCAAGTCATGCCAATGCTATTTACGAGGTAGATGGACTGGCCGGGGCCACTATTACTTCTAATGGGGTTACCAATCTCCTGAGGTATTGGTTGGGAGAAAATGGATTTGGCCCATACCTGAGTAAATTCAGGGCCGGAGGGGGAATCTAATGAGTGTTAAAGCAACAATTCTAAATCCTTTTTTTAAAAATAATCCCATTGCCTTACAAATTCTGGGTGTTTGCTCAGCGCTTGCGGTTACCACAAAGCTTGAAACGGCATTTGTAATGTCTGCTGCGGTTACCCTCGTAACTATGTTTTCTAATCTTTTTGTAAGTTTAATTCGGAACCATATTCCTTCAAGCATTAGAATTATTGTTCAGATGACCATTATAGCGTCACTGGTTATTATTGCTGATCAACTTATGAAAGCGTATTTGTTTGAAGTTTCCAAAGGCCTGTCTGTTTATGTGGGACTGATTATTACCAACTGTATTGTTATGGGAAGAGCTGAGGGGTATGCCATGAAAAATGGCCCCATCGATTCTCTTTTAGATGGTCTAGGAAATGGTCTGGGTTATTCCATTGTACTAATTTTTGTTGGATTTTTTCGTGAGCTATTAGGTACAGGAAAACTTCTTGGTTATACCATGTTAAACACAGTTAATGACGGTGGCTGGTATGTTCCTAATGGTTTAATGGTGCTTGCACCCAGTGCCTTTTTTCTCATTGGTATTTTTATTTGGATTATCAGGACTTTTGATAAGTCCCAAGTGGAAGAGGAATAGAATATGTTTGAACATCATTTAAACATTTTAATTAAGTCCATTTTTATTGAAAATATGGCCCTGGGATTTTTCCTCGGCATGTGTACCTTCCTTGCCGTCTCTAAAAAGGTGAAAACTGCAATAGGACTAGGGGTCGCGGTTATCGTGGTTCAGGTAATTACCGTTCCCGCCAACAACCTTATCTATAACTACCTTTTAAAAGATGGAGCGCTCACTTGGGCCGGTATGCCAGAAATGGATTTAAGTTTTCTCGGACTGATTTCTTATATTGGTGTTATTGCTGCCATGGTGCAGATATTGGAGATGATTCTAGATCGATATTTCCCAGCTCTTCATAGTGCCCTAGGAATTTTTCTTCCTTTGATTACCGTTAACTGTGCTATTTTAGGTGGTTCGCTTTTTATGGTGCAAAGAGATTATAACTTTGCCGAATCGGTTACTTATGGTTTTGGTTCGGGAATGGGGTGGGCCCTGGCGATTATGGCCCTGGCGGGAATTAGAGAAAAGTTAACTTATGCCAATCCACCAGATGGCCTTCGCGGACTTGGTCTTACTTTTATAACTGTTGGTTTAATGTCGATCGGATTTTTGGCCTTCTCAGGAATCCAGCTTTAAAAGCGAGTTGATCTATGAATGAAATTGTTCTTGGCGTAGGAATGTTTACCGGTATTGTATTGGCCCTGGTAGCTATTATCTTAATTGCAAAATCAAAACTGGTTCCATCTGGTGATGTCACTATCAATATTAATGATGAAAAAGATATGATCACGGAGGCAGGGGGGAAACTTCTCAATGTCTTGGCCGACCATAAATTATTTTTGTCTTCTGCTTGCGGGGGAGGGGGAACCTGTGGCCAGTGTACGGTGAAAATTAAAGAAGGCGGAGGAGAAATTCTTCAAACAGAGCTCTCTCACATCACTAAAAGAGAGGCCAAAGAAGGTATGAGGCTTTCCTGTCAGGTCGCAGTTAAAAATGATATGAAAATTGAAGTACCAAAAGAAGTCTTTGGTATTAAAAAATGGGAATGTACCGTTAAGTCAAACCACAATGTTGCGACTTTCATTAAAAATCTTATAATAGAGCTTCCAGCAGGTGAGTCCGTGCCTTTTAGAGCTGGTGGATATATTCAAATTGAAAGGCCCGCGGGACTTACTATTAACTTTAAAGATTTTGATATTGAAAAAGAATATCATGGAGACTGGGACCGTTTTAAGCAGTGGCAATATGTCTCTATAGAACCGGAAGAAACTATTAGGGCCTATTCCATGGCCAACTATCCAGAGGAAAAAGGCATTATTATGCTTAACGTGCGGATTGCTTCGCCTCCTCCAGGAACTAAAGGCCTTCCTCCAGGTAAAATGTCTTCCTATATTTTTAACTTAAAGCCTGGTGATAAAGTTACCATCTCAGGGCCTTTTGGAGAGTTCTTTGCCAGAGAGACCAAAAAAGAGATGGTTTTTGTTGGTGGTGGTGCAGGAATGGCGCCAATGCGTTCTCATATATTTGATCAATTAAAGCGGATTAATACGGATAGAAAACTCAGCTTTTGGTACGGAGCACGATCAAAGAAAGAAATGTTTTTCGTAGAAGACTTTGATGGACTTCAGGCCGAAAATGAGAACTTTAAGTGGCATGTAGCACTTTCAGATGCCCTGCCAGAGGATAACTGGACTGGTTTAACAGGGTTTATTCATAATGTTTTATTTGAGCAGTATTTGAAAAATCATCCTAATCCAGAGGACTGTGAGTACTACCTCTGTGGGCCACCAATTATGAATAAGTGCGTAATTGAAATGCTGCTTGAGCTAGGTGTTGAGAGAGAAGATATAATGCTAGATGATTTTGGAGGTTAGGCCGACATTTTCATGTTAAAATAAAGGCAACAGGGAGGGGGGCCTATGAATGGTGAAAAGGAATTTACTTGCCGTGGAGAGATCCTTAAAGAAATTGAAATTGCTGAATCCAATCAAGATTTAGATGAACTACGCAGACTCTATAAGATTTTGTTCAAATTAATGGATCAAGACAAAAAAGAAATCAAAGTAGGATAACTAATATTCCTCTTTTAGGTTTTATAATCCCTAAGGGGGACTCTTTTGCAAAAGTTTATCCAACTAATTTTTATCATCAGTATTTTATTTGGCTGTTCTAAAAAGGAAGAACTTACAACCCTTTTTGGAAGTACGATGGGAAGTACTTACTCAGTAAAGTATTATGCTGACAGAGGAGCTCCATCTAAAATTTTAATTTCTCAAGAAATTGAACAGGCGCTCAAGAAAATTAATGATTCCATGTCCACTTATCTCTCTTATTCAGAGATTTCTAAAATTAATCTCACAAGAGGAGGAGACTGGATAAAAATTTCTCCCGAGCTTCACTTTGTTTTAAAAAATGCCAAAGAAATTTCCATTAAATCAGATGGTTATTTTGATATTACCTTAGGCCCTTTGATTAACCTTTGGGGATTTGGCCCTAGTGGAAAGAGAAAAGAGCCAAGTATTGAGGAAATTGAAAAACAAATGGCCAAGGTGGGACATCACCTTTTAGTTATAGACCCAAATACTCCTCGTATCCGAAAACTAAGAGAAGGCATACAACTTGACCTCTCCTCCATTGCCAAAGGCTTTGGCGTGGACCAACTCTCGGAGGTTTTAAAAACGAATGGAATCACTAGTTTTTTAGTCGAAATAGGCGGGGAGATAAAAGTGAGTGGGGCCAAGCCCAATGGTCAAAAATGGTCTATTGGGGTGGAATCTCCTGACTTTCTCACTAGAAAAATCAGAAAAGTATTCAATTTAACTAATAAGGCCATCGCCACCAGTGGAGATTATAGAAATTTCTTTAAGGGTGAAAAACGGATGTATTCTCATACTTTTGATTTTAAAACAGGAAAACCCGTCGCCCATAATCTGGCCTCGGTTACGGTGGTGGATTCCGATTCTTGTATGAAAGCAGATGCTTATGCCACTACTTTGATGGCCATGGGAGATAAGGCCTTTGAATTTGCTGAAAAAAATAACCTAGCAGCTTTTTTTATTTACAGAGGCAAGGAAACATTTATAGAAAAACCAACAACAGAATTTAAAAATATGGTTTCTAAATGAAATATTTTTTACTATCCCTTACCGTTATGACACTCACCATTTTAGCTATGGCAGTGGGAGTAATCTTTTCTAATAAAAGGATAAAGGGCTCTTGTGGCGGACTAGGCGCTGTAATGGATGATGATTGTGATTTCTGTGACAACAAAGACGACTGCCCTGAGCTCAAAAAAACTTAATTTTTGCCAAGTTTTCTAAATTGACTAATACTTTAAATAAATAGGAGTTAATCATGATAAAAATTATTTCCCTTATTTCTCTTTTATTATCTCTAAATTTACATGCTAGAGAGAATAATTTATTCAAAATGGTTTTTGAAAAACTAAATTGGAAATCCCAAGGACTAGAGTTCTCCATGAAGGTCACGCCCAACTCTGGCGAAATGCCCTCCGGTGGAATGGTGATCGTTGATGACATGAGATGGATGGACGATTCAATAAGAGGCCAGCGATATGTTTTTGAATTTAAATCAGGAGAGTATGGTGAGATGGCAGGTTATCTCTCCAACATCAAAGAACTTAAGCTCACGGAAACCTGGTACAAGTGTGGTCGTGGTAAGAAAACTTGGATAAGAAAAGGCGAAGGTCTTTGTCCTTAACCAAAATGGTCAACTTAAGAGCATTTTTCAATTAGAACATTTTTGGATACTATTTTTAAGAAGTGGTGCCTAGGGCGAGACTTGAACTCGCACGATCGTGAGATCGAGGGATTTTAAGTCCCTTGTGTCTACCAATTCCACCACCCAGGCATGTAGAATAGGAAGAAATATTGGACTATATAGTGAGAAGTTGTCAATTTAAATACGTTCTAATTTGTGTTCTTTTAAGTTTATGGGGCTGCTCGTCATCTGTTCCAGAAAATAAGAAAGACCCTTCGGTCAAACAACGAATAAGACAGATTAAAACCTATAAAGAGGCCAAATATCCCTCCTGGCTAAAGGTGCCCTCAAGATTTTCTTTTAAAGGAGAATGGGGCAGCTACATTCACCATAACTTCTTTGATGAACTCCCCTCAGATAAATCAGAACCTAATATGGTTAACGCTATTGTCCTTACGCCCAAAGAAAAGGAAACTTATTTTGGCCTTGACCTTGTCTCTGGTGAGCCCTTTAAAAAAGCATCTTATTGTACTTTTAAAGACGCGACAGGAAACTATGGATCATCAATGAGTACTCCTGAGTTTTCCCTAGGGATCATCCCACGAGTCTTAGATGTACTAGGTCGACCGCTGCAAATTGTAATTTTTGGGGAACCAAAAAATCCAGTCAAAATTAATTCTTTAAAAAAGGTAAAAGTTGTCGGAGGCATTATTGAAAACTACTGCGAGGTTTGGCCTTGTGGCATTGAGAGATCATGGATGTCTTCCATTGTTTTAGTCGCAGTCTATCCTGAGGATAAAAAGCTTGGAGAGCTCAATAGCATCTCTCTTTTAAAAGAAGCGGTGGATTGGCCGGAGTTTAAGGCCTTTATGGAAAATGGTAGAGGAGTTCATGTTAAATCTGTGTCTTCTTTTCCCGCCTATAAGATCAAAGGAGAGTTGGGCCCGGGACAGGCACTTAAAAAAGCACTAGAGCTAGGTCATGTCTTTACTGCCCAGGAAATGTTCTCTACGCGAACAGCTTGTCATAAGCTCTATGATTACGTTTGGAATTCAGTCCAAATTATACGTGGAAGCAAAGATGAAAATTTAACCCGTTGGGTGAAACCTTTTAATCGTAATGCTCCTAAAAAAATCTATGAGAATTTTTCAACTTATCTACACTATTTTATTGGAAAGTATGGAAACCAGTATAGCACCTGTCTTAAATACGTAAGAGGATCCAATATTAATGAAGATCGAGACCGGCATTGGTTTTTGTCCTATTTTAATGCCTTTTTTCTCGTTAAAGATTTAGAGAATGTGCATGTTTGCCCAGAAAATATTTGGACCAAAAATTTTTACAATTATAAAAAAGGGGCAATGGAGTATGACTTTTTAACTGAGCTTAAAAAATGTAAAGGAAAAAAATTAGACTACGCTTTTATTAGGGCCATCAATAAATTAAAGAATCTAGGCCATCAAGGGCTTCCATCTTATAAATATATCACTTATGACAATGAGGCCGGTGGTTCCCATCAAAAAATATACTCATGGGTACCAAGTTCGGGACTTGATCTATTTTGCAGTAGTAAGAAAGAGAGAGAGATTCGAGAAGATAAATGGGTATTTGGTTTTCCAAATGATATCACTTGGAAAGGGTTTTACTGAGAGAAAAAATCTTTGGAAACTTTTCTTTTAATACTCTTATCTAACATCTTGATATAATCCACGCGGGAAATCTCTAAGGCCCCCATCTTTTCTAAAAAAGGGTTAATTAACTGGGTATCAAGCCAATCTATTTTTTGTTGGTGGAGATATTCCATCAGGGAGACTAAGGCCACCTTGGAAGCATTTGATCTTGTGTAGAACATTGATTCACCAGAAACATAGGCCCCGATTTGTACTCCATACATACCGCCAACTAACTTGTCTTCAAAATAGGTTTCAACTGAGTAGGCATGGCCTGCAAAGTGGAGGTTTATATAAGAAAGGATAATATCTTCAGTGATCCAAGTTCCATTTTGATCTTTACGATTGTTTGATTTGGCACAATTTAAGATAACTGATGGAAAATCATGATTAAATTTAACTTCAAATTTTTCCTGGCGGAGAATCTTTTTTAAACTTTTACTGATTAATAAATCTTTGTGCCTTAAAATTCCCCGGGGATCAGGAGAAAACCAGGCCAGGGGATAATCAGCACCTAAGGGCCAGGGAAAAATTCCTTGTTTGTAAGCAAGGAGTAGTGATGGGATTTCTAAATCGCCACCTAGCGCGAGAAGGCCTTCTTCATCGGCCTTTTCAATAGAGGGAAAAGAAACTATCGCCATAGAGAATTAATAAGGGTTGTAGTTATTGATCCCGCAGACATCATGGTATTTTCACGATTTCCAATGAAAGGAGCAATTTCCATAATATCAGCACCAGTAACTTTAAATTCACTAGCGAGCATTTCAATTATAGTAGTGCATTCGTGAGGAGCGAGACCTCCAGGTTCTGGAGTACCTGTGCTAGATGCATATTGGGCATCAAGAGCATCGATATCAAAGGTAATATAGAGTTCATCTATCTTTTGCTCTTTTAATTTGACTATGATTTGCTCAGCAATTTTGGCCGGGCCAACTTCTTTTACATATTTTGCCCAAAATTGCTTCACCCCAAAAGTTGATTCCCAGTGCTCCTTAGATTTTCCCGTGGCCCTTATGCCAATTTGATAGCATTGACTTGGATCGGGGAGGTATTTTAGAACATGGGTAGTCCAGGAACCAAAGCAGATATCAATGCCCAGTCTTTCAACTAAAAGATCGGTGTGAGCATCAAAATGAATTAAGGCAGTTTTAATTCCTTTGTCTTTTTTTGCTTTAAGATAAGATTTTACTAAGGGATAGCTACAGCTATGATCGCCGCCAATACCAAATATTTTTTTATCCGGGAGTTCTTTGTAAATAGCATCGCAGACTTCTTCAGTTATTGAGAGCGAACTCACTGGAAGCTTTGAGTCTTCATCGTTATAGAGGGCACGTCTTACATTTGTAATCGTTTCATCATTTAAGTATTTGTCATGCAGTAGGTGAGGGACTACTCGCACGTCACCAATATCTTTAAATTTTAGCTTATGAGGTAAATCTAGCAGCGTTTCTCTAAGAAATAGAGGGCCCCAGTTTGCTCCACGGAGAATTCCTCCACCAGTGTCGGAACAGACACCAAGTAATAAGACATCTTCATTAATTTCTTTTAATGAGCTTTTCCATTTATCTTCAATGTTTTCAGTAGTGCCAAAAAGTTTAAGATGTAGTTTATCTTTATTTTCTTTGGCCGTGTGAACGGTATAGACTCCATTACCTGGAGGACAGAGAAGTTGTTCTAATTTATTTTGAAGTGTCACCCACCCCTCCTTAAATCAAGATATTATCATGAATTCGGTTTTTTAAAATACTATCGTGATATTTTTTTTCAAAATTTTCGCGCTCATGCTTGAAATCTGTGATGACTCTCTTCTCAAAAGCTATAATAGTGTCATCAAGGGCATCAAAAACCCCCGCTATGTGAGAAGTTAGGGAAAGGTTTGGTAAATTTAACTCTTCTAATACTGCAGGTTCTTTTTCAAAAACATCTAAATAAGCATAGGCCTCAGGCCTCTCTTTTAAAAAACTGAGGAGGTCTTCTTGGTTGATTAATTTCCCTCTAGCAGCATTAATTATTGTGGCATCTTTTGGAAGTGATTTAAGGAATTTAGCGTCAATAATATTTCTGCTGGTTTCATTTAATCCCGAACAAAGGATAACCACTCCACATTGATGAAGAGGGGCCTCAAAGGGGGTGTTTAAAATATCATCTTCATTTATAAAGGGATCTACCGTCCAAATTTTTTCAACTAATGGTAAAAGAGAGTCTTTGATTATAGTCCCTATTTTTCCCCGGCCTATTAAAAGAACTTGTTGATCTCTTAAAAGAGAGCGTCCCTTCCATGATCTATTCCAAGACTTTTGAAAAGGGACTTTTGAAAACCTTTTAAACAGACAATATAGGATATATTCACTCACCGCTGATGCTCTTATTTCACTTCCGATGATAATGGGGACGTTTGCTTTTTCTACGAAAGAGAGTGGGAAATTATCATAACCTGAGTTGGGGTGAATAATGAGTTCAACACCTTTAATATCGAGATCTGGGATCTTTGTAAGGGTGTTGGTTATAAGTATTGAGGCATCCTGATTTGTATCTAGATAATTTATTCCTAGAGACTCTAGCTCTTTCTTCTCCTTATAGGAGAAGTCGGGAGATTGATAAGGGGATGTATTACAGCGAAATATTTTCATAATTTGCATCAGGCATTAATTGTCTTTATCCTAGAATTAGACTACAAAAGCAAATATTAAACTATTAATAAGAGTACCTATGATTAAGATAAAATCTAGTAGAGAAATTGAGTTGATGAGAAAAACTTGTGCCCTGGCCGCGAGTACTCTCACTTATATTGAACCCTTTATAAAACCAGGGGTTAGCACAGAAGAAATTAACAAGCTGTGCCATGATTATATCACCAAACACGATGCTTATCCTTCTCCACTAAACTATCACGGCTTTCCTAAATCTGTTTGTACTTCGCCAAATGAAGTAATTTGTCATGGGATTCCGAGTGAGGATGTAATCCTAAAAGATGGGGATATTTTAAATATTGATGTGACTACTTACCTAAATAAGTTCCATGGCGATACCAACAAGACTTTCTTGGTAGGCAATGTCGATCCTAAAATTAAAAAGCTCGTTGAAGTGACTTATAAATGCATGAGAGAGGCGATTAAAACGGTTAAACATGGATCTCGTGTAGGAGATATTGGTGCAATTATTCAAGAAATTGCAGAGTCTCAAGGGTACTCAGTAGTTGAAGAATACTGTGGGCATGGAATAGGCCGAGAATTTCATGAAGATCCACAAATTGTTCATGTTGGGACAAAAGGTAAAGGCCTGATATTTAAAAAGGGCATGACCTTTACCATTGAGCCTATGATTAATCTTGGAACCAGAGAATGTGATCTGCAAAAAGATAAATGGACTGTTTTAACTAAAGATAGATTATGGTCAGCGCAATTTGAACATACTATTTTAGTGACAGATGTTGGGTCCGAAATTTTAACTTTACGTCCAGAAGAAGATGAAAATTTCTAAATATAACGAGAGACCTCTTTTTTTTAATGCCAATGCCTCTTATATTCCAAAGGAGGGAGTGGCCGCAACCATATTCCTCGATATCGATAAAAATAAGATTATAGATTTTAGCTACGAACAAAAGGGTCTGGAAAAATGGATCCCATCTTTTTCAATACTCGGTGAAAAAGTCATAGGAAAAAATTTATCTGAAGCTCGGGAGTTATCCTTTGGCGATGAATTTATTAATTTACCGGTAAAACTTCTAAATCAGGCGATTGATGACTTTATTGGAAAAACTTATCGTTTTGAGCTTTTAGGAGAAAAAGCAGAGGCTTTAATCTGTCGCTGTTTTGGTGTTTATAAGGGACAAGTTTTAGACGCCCTTAAAAATGGTTCAGGTGACTTGCTTTCCATCTTAGATCAAACCGGTGCTACCGGAGGATGTAGCACTTGTCTTTTTGATGTGGAAAAAATTATTCATGATTTTCAGGGAGAAACGATTTTAGTTACTCCTAAAAAAGAACGAGTGTTGGGCATGACTCCAGTAGAACTTTATTTGAAAATGGATGAGATCATAAAAAAGTGGGATCCAAAAAATGAAGTTTCTGAGATAAAAAATAGTTTAGTTGTTTTGAAGATCAATTCCAGACAGGCCGAATTAAAAGAATTTGTAGATGAGAAATTTAAAGGTGAGCTATTTTTTAACTTTCTTAGCTGAGGCCTCTTTTTTGCATTTGGCCCAAATAGTATCTAGACTTTTCAGGTCTTCAAAAGTCTCTTGAATTTTTTCTCTTTTTTCAAATATTTCTCGTGCTGAGAATTCTGATTCTAGGTAAAAGATATTATCGATGAACTCTTTTAAGTGTTTTACATTTTTTTCCAGACAGTCAGGAGTTGCAGCTACGTTTTGCAGACTCGCTAGATAAGAGAAGAAAGTATGGGGAATGTGATTTAAAAAGGATTCAATAGTGGCCACCTCTTCTGCTCTTTTAAATTGGTCCTTTGAAAGGAAATAGATCTTTTTTCCTTCCAATAAAATGGTTTTTAAAAGGGCCACGGATGGAGAGAAATCCTTATCATGGCAGATTTTGGTGACATATTTTTTTTTAATACTAATATTGCTAAAGCTGGCAAATTTATTAACGAAATGGCGGTTTAAGGTGTAAATAGGGCCTACCACCTTATTTTGGTGGATATTAAGTTCTTCTTTGCCCAAACATTCAAGTAGAGAATTGGCCCAAGCAGAGCTCCCAAAAAATATCAAGATTACTAAGAATTTCTTCAAGTTAGGCCCCTTTTTACATATATTATCTATCGGTTGCCAGGTAAATAAAATTTAGGGTATAAAGCGTCGTGTTATGAATGAAATATCTTTTGTAGAACATTTAGAAGAGCTTCGGACGACCCTTATCAGGTGTCTAATAATTCTTTTTGTAGGTTTTTTTCTCGCTTATGCGGTAGGTGATGAAATTTCTGAACTTTTATTAACTCCACTTAGAGAAGTTTTAAGCGGAGAAAATAAGGGGAAAATTGTCTACTTAGGCCTGCTCGACAAGGTGTTGTCCCAACTTCAGGTCGCCTTTTGGTCTTCTATTCTTTTGACCTCCCCCTTTTGGTTTAGAGAAATCTGGAAGTTTATTAAACCAGGACTTTATGACCATGAACTAAAGGCAGTAAGGCCATTTATCATAATCGGATTTATTCTTTTTTGTCTGGGCATATCTTTTGGTTACTTTATAGTTTTTCCCTTTTTCTTTGAAACCCTAACTAATTTTGGAGTGGCAAATGTTGAGGCGACTATTGGACTGAAAGATTATCTAGTTCTTGCCAGTAAGGTTTTAGTTTTTCTAGGTCTAATGTTTCAAGTGCCAAATGCTCTTTTAATTCTTGGATTTATGGGAATGGTTACCAAACAGTCTTTGAGATCTTGGCGTAGATATGTCTATGTCGGGATGGCCGTGGCCGCTGCAGTGATCACACCACCTGATGTAATCACCCTTTTAGGAGTATGGATTCCCTTAATTTTTTTATATGAACTGGGAATACTGGGAGTGGCCTTAATTGTTCATCCTTATCTTGCTAAAAAATGGAGTGAATAGATGTTTTTAATAACCGGTGCAGCGGGATTTATTGGAAGCGTTCTTATTCGATCGCTTAATTTAAGAGGAATGGATAATATTATCGCGGTTGATATGACTGATGATTTATCCAATCTAGAAAAAGCAGATATTACCAGCTATTTAGATGCCTCTCTTGTTTTAAAAGATGATTTTCCTTGGGAAGATATCCGCTATGTGTTTCATATGGGTGCCTGTTCTTCCACCACGGAAATGGACATTGAGTTCCTTAGAAAAAACAATATTGAATACTCCCAACATATTTTTAAAAAATGCACTGAATATAGTATTCCCTTAATTTATGCCTCATCTGCTGCAACTTATGGAGCTGGAGAGAATGGTTATAGTGATGCTCATGATAAAATCTCTGATTTAAAACCGCTAAATCCTTATGGGGATTCCAAGCAAATTTTTGATGAGTGGGCGCTAGAGCAAATTGAGACACCACCTGAATGGTTTGGACTAAAGTTCTTTAATGTCTATGGGCCAAATGAATATCACAAAGGCCATATGATGTCGGTGGTTAAGAAGGCCTTTGAGCAAATTAAAGAAAAAGGGAGTGTTGGTCTTTTTAAATCTTATCAAGAAGGTTTCGCCGATGGTGGACAGCTTAGGGATTTTATCTATGTTAAAGACGTGGCGCAGGTAATGATTGAATTAAGCAAGATTCAAGATTCCAGCTTATCGGGGATTTATAACCTAGGGACAGGGAAAGCACGAAGTTTTGAGGATCTGGCCAAAGCAGTCTTTAAGGCCTTAGGTAAAACTCCCAGTATTGAATATATTGAAATGCCGGAGTCTTTGCGGGACCAGTATCAATATTATACCCAGGCAGAAATGGGTAAGCTTTGTAATACTCTCTTTGATATTAAGTTTAGTTCCCTTGAAGAAGGCGTAGATAATTACGTAAATGAACACTTAGTAAAAGAAGATAGATTCTATTAAAAGAGGGGAGACGATCCCTTAATCTAAATGATATATTCAATCTATGGATCACATCTACGCTATTAAAAAACCTTTAGGAAAACGTTTACCTATTCTTTTAAGTTCTCCCCATAGTGGAGTTAACTTTCCTGCAGAAATTATTAAAAGTTTCAAGCAAGATATTATAGATCATCCGCTGGATACAGATTGGTTTATAGATCGTCTTTATGACTTTGCGCCGACAATGGGCATTACTCAAATTTCGGCAAATTATTCTCGCTATGTAGTTGATCTTAACCGGGATTTCAAAGGAGAAGGTCTATATCATGATGGTCGATTTTTGACCGGAGTGGTTCCTTCCCATAGCTTTTCAAAAACTCCTCTTTATAAAGATGGGCCACCGACATCGGATGAAATTAAAAATCGCTTACAAAAATATTTTTGGCCTTATTATAAAAAAGTTGAAGAACTACTGGCCGATATTAAAAAAGAATTTGGTTACGCTATTTTTTTTGATTGCCACTCGATTAAAAGAAATGTTTCAAGCATTAGTGAGCATTCTTTTCCCGATCTGATCCTAGGGGACAATGATGGAAAAACGGCTGATTCAAAATTAATCGACGTGACACTAGAAACTCTGGGAGCGCGAAAAATTTTTGAGGTTTATCACAATACACCTTTTAAGGGCGGACACCTGACTAGATGGTTTGGAAAACCTGAGGAGGGTATCCATGCTTTGCAACTTGAGATGAGTCAAGACCTCTATCTAGATGAATCTAATGACCACTACATGGAACTGAGGGCCGCCTTGATTCGTGATAGGTTAAAGGAAACTCTAATTAACCTGGCAAAGGAAAAACTATGAAATGGTGGAAATTAAAAGGCCTTTACAGTGATGAGAAATGGCATGGGCCCTGTTTTGTTAAGACCGATGCCCGGGGAATAATTGTTAGTATTGGTGAAGATGCACCTGAGAAATTTGAGGCCATCGACGGACTGGCCATTCCAGGATTTTTAAATGCTCACTCTCACGCCTTTCAGTATTCAATGGTAGGGCTAAGTGAAAATCTTCCACCAGGTGCCAAGGGAGATGATTTTTGGAGCTGGCGAAAGGTGATGTATGAACTCGCTGGTAAAATAAGTCCCGAGGGGCTTCAAGCGATCGCCACTATGCTCTACGCGGAAATGGCGCGAATGGGAATTACTCACGTGGCAGAATTTCATTATGTTCATCACCAAGCTAATGGGGAAGCATTTGATGATGTTGGCGAAATGGGGAAACGTCTTTATGCTGCGGCCAAAGAAGTCGGAATAAATATTACCCTGCTACCGGTTTTTTATCAAAGGGGAGGCTTTGGCAAAGGTGCTCTTCCTGAGCAAAAAAGATTTATATCTTCCACCACAAATGACTATTTAAAGCTTTTGGAATCTCTTGAAGTAAGTGATCCCTTATTTTCTCTAGGAGTTTGTGTTCATTCATTAAGGGCCGTTGATGGCCCCCAGGTGCTTGAGGCCTTTTTAAATACGGATAAAAAACTGCCGGCCCATATCCATATTGCTGAGCAAGAAAAAGAAGTTCAGTCCTGCCTGCAACATCTAGGAAAAAGACCAGTAGAGTGGCTTTTAGATAATCTAGAGTTAAACGATCGCTATAATCTTGTTCATGCTACTCATCTTGATAATAATGAGACCCATAACCTGGCCCAGAGTGGCGCCAATGTCGTTATCTGTCCTACCACTGAGGCCAATCTAGGTGATGGCCTTTTTAACTTAGTGGAATATTTAAAAGTAGGTGGTCAATTTTCTATTGGAACAGATGGTAATTTTAATCTAAACCCTCTACAGGAACTAAGACTGCTAGATTATGGCCAAAGATTAAAATTAAAGAAGAGAAATATTATGTGCCTTGCGGATGGACAAGATAGTGGGGAAATATTATTTAATTTAACACGAAAAGCAGGACTAAAGGCCATGGGAATAAAAGACCATCAGGCGTTAAAAGTAGGAGATCCTTTTGACGTGGCAGTTATAAATCCAGATCATCCGGTCTTGGCCAGTAAAAAAAATGAATACCTTCTTTCTGCGCTAATATATTCTGCCGATTCCAGCGTATTTTCTGGAAACATCGTGGCGGGAAATTGGGTGATAAAAAATGGTAAACATATAAAAATAGAAAAAATATCTGAGACCTTTAAAAAGGCCCAGTTGGAATTACTTGGTTGATATGAGAAAACTAATCGCTTTTTTTGTTATTTCAATGGCCAAAATAGTTGGTCGTCTTTTTTATAAGATTGAAGTCAACTGGGTTTCAAAACCTGACTTTGATCCTTGGAAAAATGTACGCATGTATGTTTTTTTAAACCATACCAGTCTTTATGAACCACTCTTTATAGGGGCAATCCCTTGGCGATTTATCTTTGAGCATTATGGAAATGTTTTGGCCCCGGGAGCAGACATTACGCTTAAAAGGCCTTTGGTGGGGAAATTTTTTAAATTTTCTTTTCCCGGAATGATGCCTATTTCAAGAAAAAGGGATGATACCTGGGATAATTTTTTAAAATATATAGATGATAAATCTATGGTGGCCATTGCTCCTGAAGGACGAATGAAAAGACCTACAGGACTTGATAAAACAGGAAAACCTATGTCTATCATGGGTGGTATTGCTGATATTTTAACTCATATTAAAACAGGCAAAATGATTCTGGCCTTTAGTGGAGGCCTTCATCATGTACAAATTCCAGGACAGACATTGCCTAAACTTTTTAAAAAGATTCGTTTGAATTATCAAAATGTAGATATTGCTGAGTTTATTGAAATTTGTGAAAAACGTCCGGAGGATACTTTTAAAAAGGCCGTGCAAAATGAATTGAAACAGCGTATGGAAAAGTATTGTCCTCCGGAAATTAAACCTTCGTTATAGGGCCAGACCGGTTAGTTCTTTTAAAAGTTCCTGACTTCTTTGTACAAACGAATCTCGCTCTTCATTATTTAGACCACCGCTTGAGATATTGGCGAGGTCTTCTACATGATGACATAGCTTATTTACAAGGCCCTTATGCTCCCCTTTTTCATGCATTTTAAGAGCATTTTGGATTAAGGTGTTGGCAGGATTAACCACAAAAGTTTTCTTAATCGGAAATTTTTCATTCCCCCCCATGCTTTCTGCCATTTTAGAAAATCTTCGCATCTGTTCATCGATTTTATAATAGGCAGGAGCATTACTATCTTTTAATTTTTGTAGTACAACCTCTGTTTTTTCTTCCTCTTTTTGGTCCCCAAAAAGAACTTTGCTAAAAAGATCTTTAACTTTCATATCTTCTTCGGCCACATTTTCACTCTCTAAGATATTTCCAATTTCTGAATCAACTGAAGAGAAACGATAAGTATTATCACCTCTTTTTTGTGTTTCCACATGTTGCATGAAGTGAGGGTCGATATGGCCATCGGTGTGAATAACTCCAACCCCTTTCTCCCATAAATGATTTTTAAGATTGTAGTCAGATACTCCATCTTCAAAGTAGAGAACTAAATCTTTCATTTTCTCGGTATATTCTTTTGGGATAGATCCTTGGTATTCTTCAAGTGTCATATATTTATCTTCAGAGTTTTTAAAGATGACCATTGATCTTAAAATCTCATCAAATTTAGCTTCTGAAATACATCCGTATTTTACAAAGAGACCAATATCCGGCCAGATCTTTTCAAATTTTTCCCGATCTTTTCTAAAAAGTGTCTTAAGGGCATCACCAACTTTTTTGACAATATAATTACTGATTTTCCTAATGTTTGGATCTCCTTGAAGGGATGATCTAGAGACATTTAAAGGGATATCATTGGAATCAATGACTCCTCTAAGCATAGAGAGAAAATCGGGAATAATATTTTTTACGTTATCAGAAACAAAAACTTGTTTGCAATAAAGTTTTATATTGGATTCATTAAAGGGCTTGTTCGTATTAATCTTAGGGAAATAGAGAATTCCTTCTAAAGTGAAGGGGTGATCTATTTTTAAATGAACCCAAAAAAGAGGTTCTTGTTCCATCGGAAACATTTTTTTAAAGAATTCCTTATATTCTTCATCTTTTACTTCCTTGGGGTCTCTTTTCCATAGTGGTTTGATTTCGTTAATTAGAGTGGGTTCAACCTGTTCGATTTCACCTTTATCATTTTCTCTGGTTTTATTTTCAGCGTCTTCCACTTTAATTTTATAAGGCATGTAATCACAAAATTTTTGAAGTGTGTTGGTGACTTTCCATAAATCTAGAAATTCTTCACCATCCTTATTTACATGTAAAGTAATGGTGGTTCCAACGTCTTTTTTATCAGAGTCAGAAAAAGAGTAATCGGTATCACCTTCACAAGTCCATTTTGTAGCTTTGGCCCCTTCTTCCATGGAGAGAGTTTCAATATCGACTTTTGCCGCCACCATAAAGGATGAATAAAAACCAAGACCAAATTTACCAATGATCTCTCCTTCTTTCTCTCCTGTCTTTTCAATCTTTTTTACAAATTCTTCCGCTCCGGAGAAGGCCAGTTGGGCGATGTACTTTTCCACCTCGGTCTCTGACATCCCAAGTCCGTTGTCAGAAATGATAATAGTTTTTTCACCTTTATTTACTGAAACTGATATCTCACCTTCAGGAATTTTTTCATTTCGGGTCCTGCCTAGGCCGGCCCTTTTGGTAATGGCATCAGTGGCATTGGCGACAAGTTCTCTCAAGAAAATATCATGTTCTGAATAGAGCCACTTTTTGATGATGGGGAATATGTCTGAGGTCTTTACCGAAATCGTTCCAGTTCTTGCGGTCATTGGTTCTCCTTATAATTTTCAAATGAATAATAAATGTTAATCGTATCCAACCGTCAAGATGGTAGTAGAAATTAGCGTGTCAAGTGGACTTCAGGCAAGTTTTTAGGTATTTTTGGCCCAGGAGGCGACTTTGAAGAATGAAATCATGGAAATTACCCTAATCTCCACTGGGGGAACCATTGAAAAGAAATATGATGAGATAGAGGGAACCTTGGTTAACAAGGAGTCATTGGTGCAAAATAAGGTGCTAGACAAGCTTAGAACGCCTTATAGCAATATTCATTTAAGATCTATTCTCTCCAAGGATTCTCTAAATTTCACCTCAGAAGACCGGCAGTTACTTTTAGATACGATTTTGGATGAATTTAACAAGGGGCGAAAAGTGGTGGTTCTGCATGGGACTGATACGATGAGTCTAAGTGCCCATTATATTCATGATCACTTGGGTGGCAGTAAATATCCCCTGATCTTTACTGGTGCCATGAAGCCTCTTGGATTTGTGGATTCTGATGCCTTCCAAAATGTTACGGAGGCGTTAATGGCAGTCACTCTTTTAGACCCAGGTGTCTATATTTCTTTTCATAACAAAGTTTTTGCTGTGCCTGGGGTAGAAAAAAATATGGAAAAGAGAACTTTTGAAGAGGTATAGAGCTATCTCCAATCATCTAGGTGCTTATAGAAATTTTTAGGAACTGTGGCGGGAACTTCATATCCCTGAAAGTCGATAAATTTATAAGCAGCATATCTACCATGACATTCCATACAAGTTTTAATTAGGTGGCGGTATTTCTCTAATACGAGACCAGACTCTTTTTTTGTTGCTGCCTCTTTTAATTCTTTAGCAGTCTGATGGAAATATTTATCAAGCGCCACAAAACCATCAGGGAGTGCTTTTTTTAGCATCTTCTTTTCTTTGTAGGTCATTTTTTGTTTTAAAATATAGTTATCGCTTATGTAGTCTGCAGTGGACTCCACCATTTTCCATTTTCCTCGGGAGATTCCCTCAAGTAAAAGGTTCATTTTTCCTTGAAGTTCAAACATCTCCACAGATAATATGACATGGAAGTCGTGCGGAAGTTTTAAGGGTTTATCTAGTTTTTTTTCAAAAGATTTGGCCGTGAGATAGATATTTGGGATTAATAGTAAAATGAGTAGTTTTTTCATAATTAAATGATAATTGTCAAATCATGGCCTGGCAAAATGCTTTTCATCTAAACAAAAAATATATTGGTTTATAATGAAAATCTTGAGTACTCCGATAAGTAATTGGAGATTAAATATGAAGATATTGTGTGCCCTAATGCTTTTTATTTCTGGTAAATCCTATGCAACTGATCATTTTGAAGCAAGTTATAAGTTGGCAAAAGAGGGGAAAAGTAAATTTGAATTAGGTCGAATGCTCTTTTTTGATAAAATCCTAAGTGGAAATAGAAATATTAGCTGTGCTACTTGCCACAATCCTTTGCTTTTTACAGGAGATGCTATTTCTCTGCCCATTGGTGAAGGGGGAAAGGGGCTTGGTTCTACTCGAAATGCGGGGAAGGTCAAAGTGAGAGTTCCCAGGAATTCTCCAGCAGTATTTAATTTAGGAGGTCCTGAGTTTACCTCATTATTTCATGATGGCAGGGTGGAGATAAATGAAAAGTTTCCCAGTGGAATAAAAACTCCGATGGGTATGGATCTTCCAGATGGATTAACCGGAACTCTTGCCGCACAGGCCTTATTTCCTTTGCTTAGTGATTCTGAAATGGCCGGTGATAAGGGGGAAAATTCTGTGGGTGATGCTGTGGCAGAAGGGCAAAATATAAAGGCCTGGAATCTTTTGATTAAAAGACTTAGAAATATTCCCGAGTACGTTGAAAGATTTCAAAATGCTTATTCTGATGAAGTAACAGATGCCAAAGATATAAATATTGTTCAGGTGGCCAATACTTTGGCCATTTTTCAATCTCAGGCATTTTCCACTTTAAATTCACCCTACGATCAATATAGCTACGGGGATCAAGAAATCATATCTGAGTCAGCAAAAAGAGGGGGAGAACTTTTTAAAGGAAAAGCTAAATGTATTACTTGTCATAGCGGGCAGCTACAAACCGACTATAAATTTCATGCCATTGCTATGCCGCCAATTGGGCCTGGTAAGGGAGATGGTGAAAAAGGATATGATGATTTTGGTAGAGAGCAAGTAACTGGTGATATTTTGGATCGTTATAAATTTAGAACTCCATCTCTTAGAAATGTGGCAGTGACAGGCCCTTGGGGGCATAATGGGGCCTATGGGAATTTAAGAGATGTGGTTGTTCATCATATTTATCCTGAAAAAATGTTAAAAAACTACACTATTGAAAAGGCCTATCTTCCTACCAGGGCCGATCTAGATCAGCAGGATATAGGTGCCTTAAAAGATAAAAATTTATTAGATGCTATTTTAAATGCCAGCGAGCTGCCAAAAGTAAACCTAAGTGATAAGGAAATTGATGATGTTGTAAATTTCCTTCATTGCCTGACGGATTTATCCGTTTATGATCTTCATAGAATTGTTCCTAAAAAGGTTCCTAGTGGTATTTCCTTGGCGGATTAGGCACTAGGTATTTTTTACCCCCATCTTCTTTAAAAGGCATGAAAATAGGTGGAAATTCCGAAATATATTTATGAAATTTTCGGCCTTATTTTTTATGATTTTTTTACTTTCCTGTATTAATACGGATTTATCCTCTGAGAGAAAAATTCCTGTTAAACCAGAGACTATCGAACCTAAAGTTCCCACGACTAATAGGGAAATACCCAAACCAAGATATCGTGGGGCCGGGCCTTATGATGGATCCATTGAGCAAGATGATGATGGGCCTTCAACTCCGGTTGCCATTGAACTTAGAAATTTTATCGATCCTATTGATGGGACATACCAAACAAAGCTCTCGCTGCCAAAAAATTTCGGGGGAACTCTATTTATTGCCGGAATTAACATAACTCAACTAAACAATAAATTGGTCAAAGTGAGATTTCGTTTTGGTCGAGAATTAGAACCAGTAGATGTAAATGCAACCGTAGGCGGTACTACCGATGGTGTAACTCCTCAAGTTGCCATGCAGGTATTGCAACTCGATTTTAAAGGGAAACCTTTTGAGAAAGTACGATTACTCTATCATCTTTTTGATTATAATGATTATCGAGATGATACGGGAAAAGAAGTTTTCAGAGATGACGTTGGGGAATTAGAAGGTCCAACTTCTGATCCTTTGGACACTTCTTTATATTGTAGGGGATTAAACCTTCGAGATGATCCTACCTTTGAGGCCTCATCTGAAAATCAAAAATGTGATCAACAAGGGGAGCGTTGTCTTTATACTTACGCCAGTATTCGAGACAAGGGACTAATTGATGATAAAAACTTGGCCTTTAATCCAACCGAAATGCAGATAGATATTTTAGGAGAAGAATACCTCAATGAAACGATTGTAGAAGCAGTTAACAAGTGTCTTCCTGATAATAATTATACTGCTAACCTAAAAGGTGTTTTAAATGCTTATAGCGTGGGAAGTGGTAGCTCAAATTTAAGTTATAATGATTTAGTAGTTTTAAAACAAGATGGTGTCGAAAAGAGTTATTTTTACCAAGGGCCTTATCGTGCTTTTAATGCATCTGGTTGGCAGGTAGAAGGTAATGCCATTACTTATGAAAGTTCTAAGGAACACCAGGCGGTAGGAATATATCAAAAAAATTATTTATCACCAGGAAATCACGACTCAGGATACGTCTCTTTGTTATTTCCAAGGCCTGTAAGAAATACTCTCTCAAGAGAGGTACAGTACTGGGGTTCAGAAAATATTTTGGGGGAGAGGTTTCTTGAAACTCTCGTGTCTTCGGGAAATACTCTATTTATGGATGGGTGTAACCAAAGAGTAAATAATTTAAATATGTTCGCTAATGAGGGACTTTCTTCTTGTAATATCACTGCGACTATAGAGATTTTAACCACTGATGAAAATGGGAAGGAGATATCTTTACTTCGCCAACCAGATCATCAATTAAAACTACAGCTTATAAGACCGAGCTTAAAAGATAGTGAGACTATGGGCGGGCAGGAAGTTTTATATCAATCTATGAGGTCTTGTTCTACTAACAGATCTTGTGGTTCTGGAGAGTGTTGCTTTAATAAGCGTTGTTGGGATAGAAATCTTATTTCTAGATGTGCTGAAGATGATGACCTTCTAGGTCATCTGGGCATTGGGGAAACTTGCACTTCTGATTTTCAATGTTCAAGTCTTTGTTGTGATCAATCTAGAGGAGTTTGTGCTGTTCATGTAATTTCTGAAGAAGAGACTACTCTTTGTGCTAAGGCGCCAGGACAAACCTGTGTGGATGCTCAATTTTGCCGAAAGGAAAATCTCACTACTTGTTATGTGGTGAAAACTGGAACTGATCCTCTTGGAAGGCTTGAGTGTGCTCTGAGATGTTATTATACCCCTACCTTTGGTAGGTGTAGAAATGGAGTCTGTATTTCACCGCTACAACCATCGGTTCCAGCATTTGATCCAGTTAATCCAGATTGTTCACAGGCGATTGATCCACCAATTGTAAATGACAATGGGAGTATTATCACCTTCTAGTAATCAAGAATTCTCTCATAAGGAAATTTTTGGTGATAGATCTCTCCTTTAGTTGTTCAAATATTGAAAAGAAATGTTTAGAATTGAAAAGTAAGGGTTATGAACTAGTATATGAAAAACCCGCTCAAGAGGAAAGCTAGATATGCAATCTGGACAAATTCATGTACCTCCGCTCAGTTTTTCTAATAAGATTTTAATTATTTCCTGTGTGACCTTTTTTATTCTGCAAAGTATCTTTTCTCACTTAGTGATATATCTAGGTCTTTCTGGGACCAAGTTTTTTTCAGGCCATATCTACCAAATATTGACCTACCCACTTATGGGTCAAGGCCTTATGGAGGTCTTATTTAACTCTCTTTTGCTATGGTTTGTGGGGAGTGATCTTGAGCATTCATGGGGAAGAAAAAGGTATATCAGCTTTCTTTTAGTGGCAGTTTTAGGGGCCGGAATAACTTATCTTTTAATATCTCTGGTTTCTTCTGGAGGGATTCTTACTGGACTGTCGGGAATCATTAACTTTTTAATGTTGGCCTATGCTATTTTATATCCCAATAGATTATTCTCCTTTATGTTCGTTTTTCCCATTAAGGCGAAATATTTTTGCATGATTATGATCGGGATGGAGATCTATTTAGGGATATTTTCTTCCATGGGGGCCATTTCGCTGGCCCATTTGGGATCTATGGCCTTTGGATATGCTTACATGGTTTACCTGTCTCGCCCCAAAAAAAGTCGTAAACCTAAGGGAAGAGGCAACCTATATCTAGTTAAGGACTTGAAAAAAGGTGAAAAAGACCCACCGAAACATTGGCACTAAGTGTTGCCTTCACTGCTATTTAATGCTAATTTTCCACATTAAATTTTAAATCAAAGGCAAAGTACCGTGAGATTAAAAAAGGCACTTAACGAAAAAATGATGGATGTTCGTATTCGCGACAAGCAACTTAATGAGGGAAAGCTCAGCAAATCTGAAGTTGCAAAGATCGAAGCTGCATTACCTGATGATACTAAAAATTTGGTTAATACCGAAGAAGTTGATGAGAATGCTCCAGGGCATGGGCCTCTACTGAACTAAAAATTTAGAAAAATAGAGTTCTTTTATCATATCTTGTTTGTAGATATCATTTATCCTTCTAACTATTCTATCCTCTAATATGAGCTTTCCAGATATGGAATTAAGTTTTTTTGGCCGCATTTTTCCGGCGATCTCAATGATTGAATCTCTAATAATATATTCCTGTTCTTCTAAAATTTTCAGATCATTTTCATTAAATGGTACGATGTGAGCACTAAGGTCTAAAAATCTTAACTTCCTCGTACGGGAGGGAAGATTAATAATTAAATTTTCTATTTTAAGTGTATCCGAAACTTTAAGTTTCCTACTATCTTCTAAAAATTTTCTTCGCGCCTGAGATTCATCAATCTGCGGCCTTTCATAGTGATACCAAGATATAAAAAGGTATAGTGTTGCGCAGGAAGCTGCTAAATATAGAAAGATTAAAATTTTGTTTATCCATTTATTCATCAAATTATCTCCTGGAAACTCCGTCCTTCAGGGCGGAGAGAAATGGAGATGCCATTCGGCGAGAACCAAAACCATTGCTGTTGAATTTGGCCATTTGATCTCCTTGTGTTATTATTTTTATCGTGAAACTGACTACGCAAGTTAAACTTATAATTTCTAGGGAAGACAAACAATCTTTGCTTGAAACTATGGAGCAGTTTAACGAAGTTTGCAATGGTATTAGTAAATCTGCTTTTGAATACAAGGTTTTTCGCCAATACGATATCCACCAAATGCTCTACCACCCTATTCGAGATTGCTTTGATCTCTCCGCTCAACTCGTTGTAAGAGCGATATCCAAGGTCGCTGACAGCTACAAACTTGATATTAAAAAAATCAGAAAATTTAGAGAACATGGTGCCATCACCTACGACTCTAGAATTTTGACTTGGAAAGATGAAGAGGTCTCTATCTGGGCGATTGGTGGTCGTAAAAAGTTTTCTTATCTTTGTGGAGAAAGACAAAAAGAACAACTCAAATTTCAAAAAGGTGAATCTGATCTGATCTATAAAAATGGAGATTTTTTCCTCTACACCACTTGTGAGGTTCCGGAAAAGGAACCTGTTCCTGTTGAGCAATATCTTGGGGTAGATCTTGGCATCACCAACATCGCCACTGACAGCTTGGAAAAAATTTACAGTGGTTCTCACATCAGCTCTGTTAGGATTAGAAATCTTAAACTTAGAGCAAAGCTTCAATCCAAGGGAACCAAGTCTGCCAAAAACCTTTTGAAAAAAAGAAGCAAAAAAGAAAGAAGATTTGCCAAAGATATCAACCATCAAATATCCAAAAAAATTGTTGAAACGGCCCAAAGGCACTCTGTGGGAATTGCCCTTGAAAACCTCAAGGGAATAAGATCTAGAGTAACGGTTAGGAAGGGCCTGCGGTATCAACTCCATTCTTGGGCATTTAACGATCTTGCCGGGAAGATCTGGTATAAAGCGAGAAAAGAGGGAATTGAAGTGATTTTGGTCGACCCAAGATACACTTCCCAGGAATGTTCTAGTTGCGGACATACTAAAAAATCCAATCGAAAATCCCAATCTCTTTTCTCCTGTCAGTCGTGTGGTTATACCGTCCACGCCGACATCAACGCTGCTTGTGTAATCTCAAGTAGGGCCGCAGTCAATCGGCCGAACGTAGTGGGGGAGCAATCTCCTAATTACAAGCCCCTTCCTTTAGGGAGGGGTGGTTGACAGTTCATTTTAACATGCCGACCAACGCGCATCAATCCATGCAGTTGTAAGTAATTTTTTCTTTTTTATAGCTTAAGGGCCTGGTATACCATTCTAATCTAATCAACTGTCATGGAGCTCATAATTG
Organism: Campylobacterota bacterium; assembly: GCA_003650125.1. Lineage (GTDB taxonomy): Bacteria > Bdellovibrionota > Bacteriovoracia > Bacteriovoracales > Bacteriovoracaceae > SMWT01. Next base: position 22,761 of record QNFX01000004.1, on the reverse strand, counting down.
AAGAAAATTTGCCTAGCACTTATAGGGGTTCTGTCTATTTCTTTTAATTCATATGGAATTGATAAGGTTATCTACGGTAAAGATGATCGCTTAGAAATGTATCAGTTTGTAGCTTCTCCCCTGGCCTATCTAGGTGATTCTGTGGCCGCAATGATTGAAAAGAGAAATCTTAAAAAATCTCTGATAGGAGATTATATGGAATTTTCCCGGAGGGTTAAGAAGTTAAAAGATGCCTATGGATTTTGTGGTAAAGAAAACTTTGACGAGCAACCAACTGCTGGGATGTGTACCGGCTTTTTAGTTCATCCAAAAATTATTGTAACTGCCGGACATTGCTATGCCACATTTAGAAGAGATATGTGTAAGCATGCCAACTGGGTATTTGACTATAAAGTACCAAGAAATAGAAATTCCATGAAGATGGCAATTTGGCCGGAAAATGTCTATCGCTGTAAAAAAGTCCACAAAGAAATTATGAATATGAGAACTGGTGTTGACTACGCCATTGTTGAGCTAGATAGAGAGGTCTTGGGTCGTGATCCCGTTATATTAAACCGTGATTCAATTGCTAGAGAAGGTGATCGACTTTTAATTATGGGACACCCGATGGGACTTCCTTTGAAAGTGGCCAGCAATGCTAGAGTTATTAACAATGGAGAAATCTTTTTTGCTACCAACTTAGATAGCTTCCAAGGGAATTCAGGATCTCCAGTTTTTAATCTAAAATCAGGTGAAGTAGAGGGGATTCTAGTTAGAGGCAAGTCCGATCTTCTACAAAAAAATAGCTGCTATAAAATCAATTACTGTGATGAAAATGGCAACAATTGTGATCAGGACTCTCGCCCTTCTGGAGAAGAGGTTCTAGCGGTTAATTCCTTTAAGGATGAGCTAGATAAAGTCCTGAGAAAATTATAATTTTAATTCGCTGTAGGGTAGGTTGTGGTCTTTTGCCACCGCCTCATAAACCAAATCCCCTTTATAAATATTGATACCTTTTTGTAGCGGAAGACTACCTCTCGCAGCTTCATCAATACCCTTATTAGCGATTAAGCGGGCATACTTTAAAGTGGCATTAGTTAAGGCATAGGTTGAAGTTCTGGCAACCGCTCCTGGAATATTGGCAACAGAGTAGTGAATTACTCCATCTATCACATAAGTGGGATCTTCATGAGTAGTAGGTCTACAAGTTTCAATACTTCCGCCTTGGTCAATAGCAATATCTACAACTACAGAGCCAGGCTGCATTTTAGCAATCATCTCTTTGGTAACTAGTTTTGGTGCCTTAGCTCCAGGAATTAAGACCGCGCCAATTACCAAGTCTGCTTCAATTACTGATTTTTCTATATTTCCCATATTGGAAAACAAAGTAGTTATTCGACATTCAAATAAGTCGTCTAATTGGGCCAGCCTTTTTCCTGATATATCAATGGCGGTAACGGAAGCACCTAGTCCCATGGCCATTTTGATGGCATTAGTTCCGGCTATTCCACAACCAATTACGGTCACTTTTCCCCGGGGAACACCGGGAACACCACCAAGTAAGATCCCTTTACCACCTTTTTCATTTTGCAAATAAGTGGCCCCTACTTGCGTCCCCATTCTTCCGGCAACTTCAGACATGGGAATTAAAAGCGGAAGAGATCCATCGGCAACTTGGATGGTTTCATAGGCAACACATGTGGCCCCTGATTCTAATAATCCTTTAGTGAGGTTAATATCGGCAGCGAGGTGAAGATAGGTATAAAGAATATGATGAGGCCTTAAAAGAGCAATCTCTACTGGCTGTGGCTCTTTTACTTTAATAATCATTTCAGCAGTTGCAAAAATATCTTCTATCGTAGGCAGAATCTTGGCACCGGCATTGATATACATCTCATCAGAAAGTCCGACCCCCATTCCGGCAGAGCTTTGTACATATACTTCATTTCCATCATGAACTAATTGCTGTACTCCACTAGGGACCATGCCGACACGATTTTCAGATACTTTAATTTCCTTAGGGATTCCTATCTTCATGCTATTCACCTTTTTTAAGTAATTTTAATTCGGCCAATATATTAATTTTGAGGGGTTTATAAAAGCAAAATATTAACAACGCTTAGCGGTAATTGAGTTTTAATTTATCATAAAGGGGGAAAACAGGAAAATCGAAATTATCTTTGGCCTCTTTTGCCAGTTTTTCGTGCTCTAACCCATGTCCCATATGGATTAGTCCCGCCTGTTTTGGAGATATTTCCCTAATAAAATTGAAAGCTTTGTCCACATTTAGATGGGTTTTATGAGGGGGCCTTTGTACGCAGTCAATAATAAGTAATTCTAAATTCTTCTCTTTTAACAACTGTAAGGTACTTGGGGGAATATCACTGCAATCAATCAAATAGGCAAAACCACCCTGAACAAACCCTAAAGTAGTAAAAGGGCCATGGGGAAGGAGGAAAAATTCAAAAGAGACTCCCTTAATATCAAAACTTTTACCTAGCTCTACTGTTTCCAAACTAATCACAGGAATAGATCCAGCATCAGGATGCTTTTCTTTAAACATATAAGGAAATCTTGTCTTAATGTCCTTTTCACAATTCTTTGAAGTGTAAATGGATAAGGGATGTTCAAAGCAAAGGGGTCTTAAATCATCAATGCCATGGAGATGATCAGCATGGTCATGGGTGATTATCACCGCATCAATATCATCGATATCATTATTTAAAAATTGTGTTCGAAGGTCTGGAGTGGTGTCTACCAATATTTTTACTTCATCAATTTGCAATAGAATGCTTGATCGTAGACGCTTATTTTTCACATCTTGGGATTTACAAACGTCACACTTGCAACCTAGCATAGGTATTCCGGTACTGGTGCCTGAGCCTAAAACGGTTATTGAATTCATGGATTCTCCTAAATTCATTTTAAAGGGATGAGGTAGATGTTTCAAAAAAAATTATTATTTATTTTAATATTTTTGGTCTCTTGTGCTGGAATGGAGAAGAAATCATCCCAGGAAATTGGTGAAGATATCAATATTGAGGTGTTTAAGTCCACTTTAGACAATGGCCTGCGGGTTATTATTGTAGAAAATCATAATCTTCCCATATTTTCCTATTACACCTTTTATGACGTAGGTGCACGCTATGAGGGAAAGGGGCAAACAGGGGCCACCCACTTCTTAGAACATTTGATGTTTAAAGGAGCAAAAAAATATGGGCCTGGAAAGTTTGATACCCTAATTGAAGGTAGTGGTGGCTCGACCAATGCTTTTACAACTTTTGATTCCACAGTCTATTACGAAAACTTACCAGTTAAGTCCCTTGAGATGATTATTGATATGGAGGCCGATCGAACGGTTAACTTACTTTTAGATCCTAAAACGTTTGAATCTGAGCGCAAGGTGGTTTTAGAAGAGCGAAAACTTCGCTACGAAAATTCTCCTGGGGGGAAATTGTATCTGACCATGATGCAAAAAGTGTTTAAGGGTACTCCTTATGGAGGCTCAGTGATTGGTAATAAAAAAGATATAAAAACTATTTCCCGAGCAGAGGTGCAAAAATACTTTAAAAAATACTATGCCCCCAATAATGCTATTTTGTTAATCGTAGGTGATGTGGATACCAGGTCTACTTTTAACCTGGTAAAAAAATACTATAATGAGCTCGCCGCCAGTAAAAATTTGAAAAAAACTAAGGCCTTATTAGACAACTTAAAACTCTATTCCCATAGAGCTAAATATCCCCAGGATGTGAAAATAAATGCCAACGCACCTTCACCACAATTTATCATGGCCTATAAAAGTTATCCCATGGGTAAAAAAGAGGCCTTCGTTTTAGATATGCTTTCTTCTATCTTAGGTGATGGTGAGAGCTCTTATTTAAATCAAAAATATGTGCAAAATAAAAGGCCTTACTTAGCTCGGGTAGGGGTTTCAAATTATACTCTAAAACACAATGGAGTCTTTTTTATTTCAGGGCATTTGCTTCGAAAAACTAATTTGAAGAAATTTAAAAGAAGATTAACTCGTGATTCAAAAAGGTACTGTCGAGAGGGAATTACCGAACGGGCCTTACAAAAAACCAAAAATCGATATATGATTTCTTATTACGAGCAACTTCAATCCAATGCTGGAGTGGCGAAGTTTTTAGGTTATAGGGAAAACTTTTTTAATGACTATAATTACTACAAAAAAGAAATAGAGATTTATAAATCCATGACGATTGATGATGTTAGGAAGGCCTGTTATGCCTTATTCAAAAAGAATCATGGAATTTTTCTTTCTGTATGGAACAGACATCCCAGGAAAAAATTGTGAAAAGATTTATTGTACCTCTATTAATACTGCTTTTTTCTTTTGATGGCCTTACGGCAGATCTCAAAGGAAAAATTTCAAAATTTAATTGGGATGGCCTTGAAGTTGTCTGGCTTAAAGATGAACGATTCCCCACCTATTCAGTTATTTTTTATTTTGCTGATGGGGCCTTAAGTGATGATAAAAAGAGGAGAGGAGAGACCAATGCCATGTTTTCTCTCCTTGATACCGGAACTCGCAGGTTTAATCGAAAACTTATTAACGATGCTCTTGATTATTATGGAGTTTCAAGAAGTGCCACTGTCTATCATGAATTTTCATCTTATTCAGTCTCGGGACTTTTAAAAGACATCATTCCCACTATGAAAAAAGTATGTCATCTCTTTGATGACGCTACTTTTCCCAAGAAAGAAATTAAAAAGGAATTGGCCAAGTTAAAAAACTCTTTTAATAACATGGTAGCATCTCCTAGTAGTTTGGCCAATCGGGCCTTCCGACAAATCTCACTTAGTGGAACACCTTTTGGTTATCCTAGTGAGGGAATGCTGAAAGATTTAAGACATATCAATCAAAGAGGACTGCGAACCAAGCTTAAATATTTCAATCAGAAAGTTAAGAAAAAGATCTATCTCGTAGGGCCTCCAGGTGTACTTGATATTAAAAAAATTATAGGTGAAGAATGTGGGTGGAGTCAGAAAAACGGTAGTTTTGTTAGGAATGTAAAATATAAACCAAAAAAAATACATGGCCCAAGCTATTATCTGATAACAGTTCCAAATGCTAACCAAGCACAAGTTAGGATAGGAAGGTTTTTAAATCCAAATGAAATAGGTCAAGAGGAATTAATGACTTTATCCTCCGGGTTTTTAGGAGGAGGATTTACTTCAAGACTGATGAGAGAAGTCAGAGTAAAACGCGGACTAACTTACGGAATCAGTTCATTTGCCTCTAGACAAAAAGCTTATGGACGATCAGGAATCTATACCTCTACCAAAAATTCCTCAGTTAAAGAACTTATAGAAGTAGTTAGAAATACCATTTCTTACACATCTAAAGGTGATTTCGATTTAAATGATCTAAAAAGAGCACAAGGTCACCTGGCAGGAGGGCATTATTTTAGATTTGAAAATCTAGATGCCTATCTAGGACAACTTCTTTATTTTGATCATATAGGAAGACCTTATGATGATCTTTTTACATTTGCCGAGAGGATTGAAGGGATGAAAAAAAGTCAGGTTATAAAAAATATAGATGAAGTTTTTGGATGGAATCGACAAGTTATTTTAGTTCTTGGATCAAAAAGCTTGAAAAAAGACTTAGAAAAGCTAGGTAAAGTAAAAGTTATCAATTATAAAAAATTCTTATAAGAGAGTGTGCCCTTCCATGTTTATTTGAGCTCCGGGGTGGATGGAGATGGACTGGGCATTGATTTTTCCCAAAAAGGTGGCAGAAGGATAGATAGTCACTTTACCTCGCGCCTCAATCTCTCCTTCTAATTTTCCATAAATATTTAGATTGAAACATTTAATCAGGCCCTTTACTTCCCCTTCTCGCTCAATTGAGAGGTCTTCATCATCTTCCATAATAATTTCGCCCTCAACTATTGAAGACAGTCGAGTTACTCCTTTAAGATAAAAGGTTCCCTTAATTTTTGATCCCTTTCCAAATAAAGAGAATTTCTGACTTTCAGGGCCGATGGATGGTTGCATTTTAATTCCTAATCTTTTGCGTAATAAATTTTTGGAAAATTAAATCACCTACTCTAGAAAAAACCAATATCTTATAAGACATAGATTTTAAACCTTTAGGTAAAGGAAAAGTTGCTCTAACTGGCCGAAACCGTGAGAATCCAAAGGATTCACCCTTATTAAAAGCAATTTGATATTCATTATTAGAAATAGAATTTTTAGGGTAAACCCTTAGGTTATTTCCTGATTTGGTAATAATAAATAAATAACCTGCTATTTTTGCTCCATTTTCCCGCTCATTTTTGAGGTTGAAATTTAATTGCACCTTTGTTCCCAGCTTTTTTGTTCTAATACTATCTAGAACAATAGGACTCTTTTTTGTTTGGTCAATCTGACCGTTAGAGGTCTTAAAAAGAGAGAGAGTTCCAAGTCCTGTGGCCGGTGCAGCAGCAAGTTTATTTTGTAGCTTCTCAGCAACTTTCTTATACTCTTTTTCTTTTTTCAAAAAAAGAGCATTTTTAACTTTTAACTCTTTAAGTATTTGAGATTCTTGTTTTTCGGCAAAGGTTTTTATTTTTCTAAAATAAAGAGTCCCCGTCACGATCGTAGCAAGAAATAAAAATGCCATGATGGGAAATGCTATAATGAGAAATTTTAAAATATTTTTTTTGATCTCAAAAATCTGTGGAGTCTTCTCTTCTTGATATAAAATAAATGAGAGTTTTTTGTCATTTTTCATATTAGTCTACTTTTTTCTCTTTGCTTTTATTAGCGCCAAAAAATCTCATTGAGGGGACAAAGGCAATTTTCTTGTCGTCACTGTTATACTTGGACCAGTTTTCGGAGACAATCTTCCACTCATAAGAATCATTTTGTTTTAAGTATAGCGTTTTTACCCCGACATCTCTAATTGTTTCTGATTCATAATCTTGTAAGAAGATAGCTACAACATAGTCATCAGCTTTTAAAAGAGATACATTCTTGATTCTAATACGAGGTGTTCCCTTTCTGGAAAAGACACTTCTCTTATACCACTTAAATTGGGCGAAGGTTTTACTAATATTGGAGGAGAATCTTTTCTTATCATAGAAACTTAAATAGTTATCTAAGTCTTCTGTCATCCAGGCCTGGGCCCAGTCATTAATCTTTTTGGTGATTATATTTTTGGTCGATTCCATAACTTTTTTAGAGATATAGGTTAAATCTTGGACGACAATAATATGAGTTTTATTTAACTCGATATATTTGGAGATTTCTTTAAGATTATTGTTATGGGCAACTAAACATCCTCTAGAGTCCAACCCTTTTTCTATTCGAGTTTCATCATTAGTGGAATGCAGCCATATTCCTCCGCCAGTTTTAGAAAGTTTTAAATCAATAGGATTTGGGTAATTCATAACAAAGGATCCAATCCCATAAATTTCACCTTCTTTTCCATATCTTTTCAATAATTTTTCTTTAGATAAAAAACTGGTAAATTTATAAACCCCTTCTGGTGTTTTAAAGTCACCTTGAAAATTTTTATCGCCAGCTTTTTTACCCGTGGCCATTTGGTAGGTCTTTACAAATTTTGGTTTCCCATTCTCATTTCTAAATAAAAATAATTGATGTGAGGATTTTTCAGCAACTAGAACATGATGGCCAAAGAAATTTTCTAGGGCCACAAGTGGAGAAGGGGTTAATTCAGGCAATTCAACTGCTTGTAATGGGGTCAACGACAGAGATAAGAGGATAGTTGATAAAATTAGTTTCATAGTATTCACACATAAAGTTTAAAGTATAAAAAATATTAAGATTTTATCATCTTTTTATCAATAAAAACGCTAGAAAATTCGATAAGTAGGTTATTGCTAAGTCTTTGTAATTTATATATTTGGGACTTGGGAGAGGAAAAAAATTATGAAAATTATATTTTATGGGGCGAGTCCAGAGATTAAGGAGCTAGCTAAGGAGGTAGGATGTGATGACGCCTGTTGTCTCAGTGATGTTGGAAAAGTTAAAGAGGCAATTTGTAATGGTCCGGCCATCTTGGTTTTAAATATTGATGCAAACCGAAATGATGCCTTGGCCTTAAATCAAAGATACTCATCTAACGAGAATATAAAAACTATTCTTGTTTCAGAGAATGTTGAAATGGAAAAAGAAGGAATTCATGCAACCGCTTCTTTTTTTGGTGAGTTAGATAAAGAAAAATTAAAAAGTTTTATTACAGATAATGATATTTCTACAGATCAAACTCTTGAAAAAGATATTCAAGATGCTTTTAACATGGCCTTAGGAGAGGAAGAGACCAGTGTTGAAGCAAAAGAAGAGATAATTGAGGAACCCATCGTAGAAGAAGAAAAAGAAGAAGAACCGATACCCTCAGAATCTGGGAAAGATAGTTATAATGTTGTAGATACAGAAAGTGATTTAACTTTTGACCTAGGAACGGACTTAATTGGCGGTATCGAAAAAGAGGCCGAAGCAGCTCCTGAAGAAAAAATAGAAGAAGAAGAAATTAAGACCGAGCTTGAACTTGGTGATGATAATGAAGTGGCCCTTGAGCTAGGAGAAGAGGAGGCCGGAGAAGAAAAAATTGCCATGGAGGCATCCGGTGACTTGGACTTAGGAGATGATTTGGGGGGAGAGTTAGAGCTTGGAGCATCAGAAGAAGCAGAAGCAGAGGTTGAAAATATTGGTGATCTAGATCTGGATTTAGGAGAAGATTTAAGTTCTCAAACAGAAGCAGAGGTTGAAAATCTAGATCTAGAAGAAGATTTAAGTTCTCAAACAGAAGCATCCTCCGCTCCAGAACCAGACATACCAATAGAGTTCACAGTTGAAATTCCAAAAATTGAAGAAGAATTAATTGCTGCTACTGAAACTGAAGTTGTCGATGAGGAAGAAAAAATTGAGGCAAAACCAGTTGAAGCAAAAGAAGAAGAGGCCCCAGTAGTAGAAGAAAAAATTGTAGGGAAACAAGTAGTCTATCAATATGATGATAATGCTCTAGTTCGCTTAGAGGCAACAATCAGGCAGCTTCGAGAGGAAAGAGAAGAATTTCTAAATGAAATACAGGATTTAAAAGCAGACAAAGATATCATTGATAGTGAAAACTTGGGGTTTCGATCAGAGGTCGCAGAATTAAGAATAGAAGTAGGAATACTTAAAAAAAGAAATAATGAAGAAAGGGGAGAATATCACCAAAGTAAAAAGATACTTGAGGAAAGTTTAATTGTTAGTGATCATAAGATGAAAAATCTAGAGGGAGATGTTACAAGATTGTCCCAAAAGGCCCGTATTGATATTAGCAAAATCAGACAAAAAGAAAGGGAACTAGAGTCTCAGTTAGAGTTGCTAACGATGGATTCTGAAAATCAAATCAATAATCGAGAAAATAAGATTCTAGATTTAAAGAGAAAAATGGATGCCCTTGAATTTAATATGGAAAATGTGGGGAGTCGTGAGGCCAGGATCAGAGACGAAAAATTAAAAGTTGAAGAAAAATTAAATAAAGTTATGAAAAACATGAGAAGTTCTATAAAATTCCTCGAAGAAGAACTTGAAACAGAACCTGCATTTTTACAGGAAATAAAAAAAGAAGCAGCTTGATATGGCAGAACTCCCCCCAGAAATAGAGACTTTTTTAAATTTCATTATAGAAGAGAAATTATTTGATAATCAGGCCTACTTTTACAATGAAATAGATAATTATTTAAAAAAGGAATTCTCGAGCATCCCCCTAGAGGTCTACTCGATTCACTCAAAAGAAAAAAAGACCAGCGCTAAAAGAAAAATCTGGGCCCATAACATAAAATTTTCTCACTATAATGAATTAGATAAAATTGACCTCGAAGTTTTAACAAAAGATAAGTTTATCTTTGTCGATAATCTTTTGTGTTTGCTTCTAGGAGATTTTGGGGATTATGTGAAGGTCATTTTAATTGATGCTCGATCATTTGTTGGTAAAGAAGCATTCTTAAAGATTTTTACTAGGTATCTAGAGAACTCTTTTAAAAAAGTTAAGATGATAGAGGCAATTAAAGAAGATGTAGGCCTAATTGATATAGATGATGTAACAGGGCTCTTTAATTCTCGCAAACTACGTAAGGACTTAGATGAGGGAATAAAAAGATTTGAAGCGACAGGTGAGAGGTTTTCGCTTCTCTTTATTGATATTGACCATTTTAAAAATGTTAATGATGGACATGGGCATTTAATCGGTACTGAGTTGTTAAGTGAGCTGGCCAAAGAATTAAAAAAGATTTTGAGATTGTATGATCATCTCTACCGCTATGGTGGAGATGAATTTGTAATCCTTTTACCTAAGGCCGATAGTATCAATGCTGAGCAAATTGGGAGCAGAATTCTCGAGGTAGTTAAAGAAAAAGACTTTATTCCTAAAAAGGGAGATAAGACATTTAAATTGAGCCTTTCAATTGGTGTGGCCTCTTTTCCAGATCATGCCCCAACAGCGGATGATCTCTTGGCAATCGCAGATAAGATGATGTATCACGCAAAAGATCAAGGACGAGGCCGTGTATGCCTCGTCGATGCGCTTTTTGATAAGAAAGACTGAGTAACCTACTTATTTTTTTCTAACAACTTTTTTCTTAGTTGCTTTCTTCTTAGTTACTTTTTTCTTAGTTGCTTTCTTCTTAGTTGCTTTCTTTTTTGTAGTTTTTTTCTTGGTTGTCTTTTTAGAAATAGCATTTACTTTCTTTTTAAGGGCAGTAATCTCTTTTTTCTTGTCCTTCATGAACTTTTCAACACGAGCTTTCTCTGCCTTAAAGATCTTTTCAACGTGGGCCTCTAATTCTTTAGATTGTTTTTGAAATTTGGCCTTAAATTCTTTTGGATCTTTACCGACCACTCCCTTGATTTCTTTTTGGGCCTTATTGATGAAGGAGCTCACACTTTTTTGCAGCTTTTTCATATCTCTGCTTTTGGTGAATTGTTCAACTTCCTTCTTTACTTTTTTCCAAGTTTTGATAATTGTGGTTTGTTTTTTTTTGGTCATATTTCCTCCTAAAACCTTTCTTTACATATCGGTATTCGGTAGCCAAAACCAAAGCTTTTTGGTTTGACTTTAATTATAGGGCAAAATTGAAATCTTTTAAATTCTACCTTTTGGTAAAGATTAAATGTTTTTTCAACATCTTCCCTTGGGAATCCCAAAGTTATCAAATTTTTTGGTGAGAGTCTATAGCTTAATAGTCCTTCGAGAATTCCATCTAATATTTCATAAGCAGGAAGGGTTTGCTCATCAAATTGATCTTCCCTAAGCTCTGCTGAAGGAGGTCTCAATAAAATTTCTTCAGGGATTAAATTATTATACTTTTTGTTAATATAACCTGCCAGATTAAATACTTCTGATTTAAAAAGGTCACCAAGTACACTTAAGGCCCCTACACTATCTCCGTATTGGGTCGAATAACCGACAGCGAGTTCACTTTTGTTAGAAGTATTAAAAACCAATGATCCTGCTTGATTAGACCTGGAGTATAAAAGAGCACCTCTAAGTCTCGATTGTATATTTTCATCGGCCAGACCCTCTAGCGGGGTAGATAAAGAATCATTGAAGGCATTTCTTATTGAGGTATGGAGGAATTTAATGGGAAGTATCTTAAGAGGAATATTTAAGTTTTTACAGAGTTTCTCTGAGAGATCAAAACTTGCTGGAACAGTATAGTACCCAGGCATAAATAAGGCCTCAAGTTCCTGGCCTTCTTCTAAGCATAATTTAACGATCGTTAAGACTAGGGTCGAGTCAATTCCACCTGATAGGGCCACAAGAAATTTGTTAATGCCAGATTTTCTAGCATATTCCCGAATGCCAAACTTAAGGGCAGCAAGAGTTCTGGCACAATCAACGTCATCGAGTGGTTTTAATATTGGATGAGAAGCTCCCGATTTTATTAATTGGGGATTAAAGAGAGATTCCCAAGTATTTTCTAATACAGAGGTGTCATCAAGTTTATATTTAGGGGCCTTCTTATCGGGCAGAGGCAGTTCTGATATATCAGCTTCAAAAAGTTTGCCCTCCCAGATTAGCTCATCCTCATTTACCAGAAAACTTCGGCCATCAAAGAGAATTTCATCCTCTCCGCCTACTCGGTTTATATATACAAAGGGGGCACCAAGAGAGCCTGAAATCTCACTTCCTCTTTTTATTCTTTTTTCTCCCTTTCCTAGATGATAGGGGCTAGCAGAGAGATTTATAATGAGGTCTAGATCCAGTTTTTTCTTTTGCAGCAATAATTGTATATCGTAAGCAGGATCGAGAGGGTGGGCATTAGATGGCCACATATCTTCACAAATCATTAGAGCGATATTTTTGTCCTGAAATTTCCAAACTCCACACTCATCACCTGGAGTGAAATATTTCTTTTCATCAAATATGTCGTAATTAGGTAGCAGTCTTTTAGTGTAGATTTTTTTTAGAGATTTTCCTGGTATCAGTTCAAAAATTACATTTTCAATCTTTAAAGGCAGTCCTTTTTCATCAAAAGTGTAATTTAGTCCACCTAGTAGCAAGGCCTTGGATTCATCTAATTTAAGTCCTAGAGAATGCTCGTTAATTTGCTCCAACATGATTTTATATTTTTCTATAAAGCTTTGTTGTAGCAAAAGATCTTGTAGGGGGTAGCCCGTGAGATAGAGCTCCGGGAATAAGTGCAGGCCTTTGGTCGGATTATCCAAGACTTCCAGGATATATTCCTGAATCTTCTCAAAATCAGCGATCGTATGGTGGGTCTGGTGAATTTTTAGAGTAAAGCCGTGGGCCATATACAATGCATTCCTTAGTTGTTAAATACTCCCCTCAACAACTTGGAATCTACCAATGAACGAACAAAAAGTCTTGATAATTGGGGCCGGTTTGGCCGGATCTGAAGCTGCACTATTTTTCGCAAGAAATGGCATTAAGGTAGTTTTGACAGAATGTAAGGCCAAAGCTCCAAATGAGGCCCAAAAATTGAAAACAGCGGCGGAACTAGTATGTACTAATTCCTTAAAATCTCTCAATCCGGCCTCAGGACATGGGCTTTTAAAATATGAAATGGAGGCCCTTGCTTCAGTCGTTTTAGAAGTTGGGAAGGCCACAGCAGTTCCTGCAGGGGATGCACTGGCAGTAGACCGAGATAATTTTTCCAATGAAATTCATCGTCGATTAAAAAATCACCCTAATATTGAATTAATTGAGGAAGAGGTGGTAGATCCTCTACAAAGTGGGGCGAAATATGGTTGTGACTTTATCATCATCGCCACTGGGCCACTTACTAAAAAACCATTAGAAACTTGGATTCAGGAAAATGTGTCAGGAGATGATTTTTACTTTTATGACGCAATTGCTCCTGTAGTGGATGCCGATAGCTTAGATTTTTCCAAACTCTATTTTAAAGATCGCTATAAACCAGTTAATGAGGAAGAAGGGGAGAAGGCCGATTACCTAAATGCTCCAATGACCAAAGCAGAATATGAAGCTTTTATAGAAGAGTTATGTAAAGCAGAAAAAGTCCCCCCTCAAAACTTTGAAGAACTCAAATACTTTGAGGCCTGTTTACCTGTCGATACCCTTGCAGAAAGAGGGCCAGAAACTCTTAGGTTCTCTTGCATGAAGCCGGTAGGACTTGAAACCAGTGATGGAAAAATGCCTTATGCTTGTGTTCAACTGAGAAAGGAAAACCTAAAGGGTTCAGCTTTTAATCTGGTTGGGTTTCAAACCCGTTTAACTTACAAAGAACAGGTTAGAATTTTTAAAATGATTCCTGGTTTTGAAAATGCCACCTTTAATCACCTTGGTTCAGTTCATAGAAATTCATTTTTACACGCTAAAAAAGTTTTAAACTTTGATTTAAGTAGTAAAGAATTTCCTAAACTATATTTTGCAGGTCAGATCACTGGAGTGGAGGGCTATACCGAAAGTGCTTCTATGGGACTTTATGCAGCAATGCAAATTCTAAGAAAATTTCAAGATAAAGACCCTTTAAAATGGCCGGTGGAAACAGGAATCGGGGCACTTATAAATTATATTATGACGGCATCTAAAGCTTCACCGAGCAGCATAAACTTTGGGCTTCTTCCTCCAGTTCAGCTGGAAAAGTCACAAAGAAGAAGCAAAGATAGAAAAAAGATAAAAAAACAACTGGCCGCACAAAGGGCGAGAGAAGTTTTTGATGAGTTTCTAAAACTTATCTAATACGTTACTCTTAAATTCATGAGATGGATTTTCCTACTTCTTTTTCAATTAGCTTGTTCCAACCCATTTGAAAACATGGGAGGAATACTTCCTCTTCCGCCAGTATTTGTTGGAACCTGGTCGCCTATTTCATCAGCACCAATATTGGGAAGGGCCGGAGCTATCGCTCATTGGGCAAATGGCGAAATGCTAGTTTGGGGTGGGGAAGGGCAACTTGGAAGTTTTGGTGATGGGGCACTCTATGATCCAGATACAGATTCTTGGAGATTAATGGAATCCACTAATGCTCCATCTCCAAGAACGGACCTTTTTAATTTAAGAAATACTTTTTCTAATAATCAATTATTAATTTGGGGGGGAAGAAGTACCGCTTTTGTTAATCTCTATGATGGTCGTCTTTTCGATCTTGCGACAAATACTTGGAGCACTCTTAAAGCTATTCCTGATGGAAAATCCTTTGCCGGCAGGGCCTATTTAAATGGTGTTTTTAATGGCACTGAATTTCTGCTATGGGGTGGGAATGACTCTGCTGATGATTTCTCTAATTCATATGACTTTGCCGCTAGTGAACCTGCCTATGGGTCTAGATTTGATTCGGTAAATGATACATGGAGTGCCATGAGTAACTTGGGAGCTCCATCTAATAGGAAACATTCCGTAGTGGTTTGGACCGGCACGGAAATGATTATTTGGAGTGGTTGCTATGATGATTGTAACTTGTATCTGACAGATGGATTTAGTTACTCTGGAGATACCTGGTCCCCAATATCAACTGTAGATGCGCCATCACCTAGAAAATTTGCCTTTTATATTTGGACCGGTAGTGAATTGATTATATGGGGAGGTATTGGGGATGGGGAAGTCCCATTAAAGGATGGGGCAATCTATAATCCTGTAACTGACTCTTGGAGAAGCATTAGTTCTTTTAGAGCTCCCACTGCCCGAGCTAATACTTCAACTGCACTTTGGACCGGTTCACATTTCATTATTTTTGGCGGTATGGCCCCAAAAAATGGAAGTTTTGAATTTTTCAATGACGGTGGAGTTTATGATCCTGTCACAGATACATGGGTCCCTATGCCCGTTACCGCCTATTTACCATTATCAGGACTTAGCAAACAGCAGATGGTTTTTACGGGAGATTCAATACTTCTTTGGAGTGGATGGAATGGGACCTCTGCTTACTCAGCTTTAGGTGCAAAATTACAATTAGATCCAGCATTTTATCCTTAAAGGACGCTATTTTTTGGCTAAACCTTAATTAATAGTGTTATGGTAAAGCTCAATTTTGACGTCTTGTGTAAAAAAGGTTCATGTGTCTTTAGAGGAAAAAACTATTCTTGTGGCCGGTGCGGCCGGCTTTGTTCCAAGTCATCTAAGTCAACACTATCTAGATTTAGGTGCTAAAGTTATTGGACTTGATAACTTCATCACCGGTAGTCCCCAAAATATTGAAAAACTTTCAAAAAATAGCAATTTTAAATTTTTAGAATGCAATATCTATGAAGGTCTACCTACCTTAACTGAAAATATAGATTATGTTTTTTCTTTGGCCTCTCCGGCCTCTCCCATAGATTTTTCAGAAATTCCCTTAGAGATTATGCGAGTAAACTCCGAGGGAACTTTAAATCTTTTAAATCTATCCAAAGAAAAGGGAGCAAGATTTCTCGAGGCCTCAACTTCTGAAGTTTATGGCGATCCCCAGGAACACCCACAAAAAGAAACTTATCTAGGTCATGTGAATCCCATAGGGCCCCGTTCTTGTTACGATGAATCCAAAAGGTTTGCTGAAGCGCTGACCATGAGTTTTTACCGGAAATTTAATTTAGAAACACGTATTGTTCGAATTTTTAATACCTATGGCCCAGGAATGAGGCCAAATGATGGGAGAGTTATTCCTAATTTTATCAATCAGGCGCTTAAAGGTGAAGATCTTACTGTTTATGGTGATGGATCTCAAACCAGGTCTTTTTGCTTTGTAACTGATTTGGTTGAGGCCATACATCTTGTGATGTTTGGAGATGATCCGACACCTTTTAATTGTGGTAATCCCAATGAGGTAACTATTCTTGAATGTGCGGAGCAAATCATTAAAGTTTTAAATAGTTCTTCAAAAATTTCTTTTAGGGAATTACCTGAAGATGATCCAAAAAAGAGAAAACCGGATCTAACTAAACTTAAGAAAATGAGTGGATATGCCCCTAAAGTATCTTTTGAAGACGGTATAAATAAAACAGCAGAGTTTTTTAAAAAAATATGAAAATAGCTTTAACTATAGATCATTTAATCGCACGAGAGCATTCTACTGCTATCTTTGAAGAGATCATGGGTCTCTATAAAGATGCTGAGATATGGACCATTGTGCACAATGAAGGGGCAGTTCTAGGCCCGATAGAAATGAGAAAGATCCATTCATCATTTCTTTCTCATAAAGTGAAAGATAAAAAAAAGTTTAAGAAACTATCTTTTTTAGTCCCCTCTGCGGCCAATAAGCTATTTATTCCTTGCTCCTTTGATTTAATTATAAATATATCAACAGGCCTTTCTCATGGAATTAAAAAGTGTAAAGAAACTAAACAAATAACTTATCTTTATGACTTTAACCTTTTGAAAGATGAAACTATTACGGGAAAGATATTTAAAGGATATTTAAAGAAATGGTCCTTGAATAAAATAAAGCAGAGTGACCTCTTGCTTACCAGCTCAAAATTTTTAAACCAATCCTTAGGACTAAATGGAAAAGTAGTTTATCCATTTTTTAAATTAGAGGATTTTCCATTAATCCCTTCTACGCATTGGAAACATGACTTTTTTGTTATTAATGGAGAGGGGTTAACTCTTAAAGCAGCTAATGAATTAATTAGCTACCTTAAAAAGGATAATCAAAAATATTGTTTTATTGGAGATTTACCCAAAGGACTAGAGATTCCCATGGATTTAAATATGGGGAATAAGTGTAATGGGGAACTCGCTCCACTTTTGGCCAGCAGTAAAGGTTTAATCCATTTTGCCCAAAGTTCTTTTCCTCAAAATCCTTTGAAAAATTTAAGTGTGGGTCGTCCACTTCTGATAAAAGATTCACCACTTAATAGAGAGTTTTTTGAAAATAGGCCTGGAGTTACATTTTTTTCTAATGATGACCTCTTTTCTAAAATGGAATCTTTTAATACCTCAATTACTCCAGAAAAAATCCGTGCCACAGCGATGAAATATCAATCTCTTGGCTTTAAAGGACAATTTAAAAGACAAGTAGAACAATTTATAAAAGAATAAGCATCGCATTGTTGTCATTTGCTCCCATTCTGTGGAAAATCAAGCAACTTTTGGAGATATCTTAGTGAAAATACTAATAGTGATGGTACTTTTGACCTCGAGTACTGTTTTTTCCGTGGTTAAAACTTCGACTTTAGAGAATATTAAACTACATAAAGTTTTAAAATGTGGAGTAAGTGCCGGACTTGCAGGATTCTCTGCTCCAAACTCTAAGGGGAAATGGCAAGGCCTTGATGTTGATATTTGTCGCGCCATCGCTGCTGCTGTATTTGGTGATGTAAATAAAGTTCAATATATCGCTTTGAGCGCCCAACAAAGGTTTGTGGCGCTACAATCTGGTGAAATCGATGTGCTCTCTCGAAACTCTACTTTTACTCTTACTCGAGATACCTCACTTGGGCTAAACTTTGCTCCCGTGGTTTACTATGATGGCCAAGGCTTTATGGTAAAAAGAAAAGATAGAGTTAGTAAAATTTCAGATTTAAATGGTGCCAGTATTTGTATCCAGCAGGGAACGACAACTGAGCTAAACCTAGCAGATTATTTTCGCGCTAATAATTTAAAATTTAAACCAGTTGTGTTTGAAAATAATGACGAAGTTACTCAGGCCTTTGTAAAAGGTCGTTGTGATGCTCTCACTACTGATATCTCAGGACTTGCTGCTGAGAAATCAAAATTCAAAAATCCAGATAATTATGTAATCCTTACAGAGATCATTTCAAAAGAGCCACTTGCTCCAGTTGTAAGGCATGGAGATGATTCTTGGTTTGATGTAGTTAAATACGTTATCTATGCTTTAATAACGGCCGAAGAGTTTGGCATTACCTCGCAAAATATTGATAGTTTTTTTAAAACTAAAAATCCTAAGATCAAAAGATTCTTAGGTATTACAAAAGGAAATGGTAAGGCCTTAGGTCTAGATGAGAAATGGGCCTATAATATTGTTAAAATGGTTGGCAACTACCATGAGATTTTTGAGAGAAACGTAGGCAAACAAAGTTCGTTGAAATTAGAAAGAGGGGTTAATGCTCTCTGGAAAAATGGCGGACTTCATTATTCCCCACCATTTAAATAAAATATGAAATTTTGGGATGATCAAAAAAATCGGGAAAAAGTCTATCAACTCCTGGCCCTGCTAGCAGTAATAGGTTTGGGCCTGTTTTTCTATTCTAATACTAAAGCAAATTTAGAAAAACAAAATATTGCCACAGGTTTTAGTTTCTTTGATCAGGTGGCCGGATTTGAAATTAGTGAATCTTTAATTGAATACAATTCTGAAGATAGTTATCTTCAAGCTCTTGTTGTTGGCGTTTTAAATACTTTGAAAATTGCGATTATTGGAAATGTCCTAGCGGTATTTCTAGGAATATTTATCGGAGTTTGTAGACTTTCTAAAAACTGGCCATTGGCCAAACTGGCCCAGGGTTATGTGGAGATTATTCGTAATATTCCACTGCTGTTACAGCTTTTTTTCTGGTATGCGATGTTTACGGAAATTTTTCCTGGCGTGAGACAGGCGTTAACTCCCATGCCCGGAGTATTTTTATCTAACCGCGGAATCATGTTTCCTTCTCTGGAGTATAGTCCGGTCTATCTTTATATGGGAGTTGCCTTTTTTCTCACCATGATCTTTGGCTATTTTTTAAGAAGGTATGCTAAAAAAATACAGGATCAAACAGGAAAGCAGATCCCCTACGTGCTTTATATTTTAGGGCCTTTAGTTATTTTACCTCTCTTAATTTGGTTTATTGGGGGAAGTCCACTAACTTTGCATCTACCTAAGCTTCAGGGCTTTAATTTCACTGGCGGGATCAGCGTATCACCAGAATTCCTCTCTCTTTTAATGGGACTTGTTCTTTATACTTCTGCTTTTATCGCAGAAATTGTTCGTTCAGGAATCCAATCGGTTCAAAAAGGTCAGGAAGAGGCGGCCGAGGCCTTAGGGCTTAAGTCTTATTTAGTTTTAACTTTAGTCATTCTACCTCAGGCACTAAGAGTAATTATCCCACCGCTTACGAGTCAGCTGTTAAATCTAACTAAAAACTCTTCTCTAGCAGTGGCCATCGCCTATCCGGATTTCGTCAATATTGCCAACACCACGATGAATCAAACAGGACAGGCAATAGAGCTTATATCTCTTATTATTTTAGTTTATCTAACCTTTAGTTTATTAACCTCGCTTTTTATGAATTGGTTTAATAAGAAAATGGCACTGGTGGAAAGATGAATACAAAAATTAGATGGATAAGAAAAAATCTATTTAAAGGGTATTTTAATACAGCTCTTTCCTTATCACTAATTACCTTTTTTTTATGGTTCTTTTATAACTTTTTTAATTGGTTGGTTATAGATAGTGTTCTTTTAGGAGATGCTGATACTTGTCGACAAGCTTCAGGAGCTTGCTTGGCCTTTATTGTCGATAAAACGCGTTTTATATTTTTTGGATTTTATCCGGAATCAGAAACTTGGCGACCGATTACGGCCATCGTTATTTTTTTCATTATTGTTTTTTACTCTCGTTTGAAAACAAGATGGAATAGAAGACTTCTTTTTAACTGGATGTATTGTGGACTTGTTATTTGGCTTCTTATGAGAGGTGGATACTTTGGACTTGTTAAAGTTGAAACTAATAATTGGGGAGGACTTCCACTAACTTTAATGTTGGCAACAGTGGGAATGATCTTTTCTTATCCTATCGGAATTTTATTGGCGATGGGAAGACAGTCAAAACTGCCACTGATTAAGTATCTCTGTATTATCTATATTGAAATGATTAGAGGAGTTCCCCTCATATCTTTGCTTTTTATGTCTTCAGTGATGATGCCTTTATTTCTTCCGGAAGGATTTTCTCCAGATAAAATAATGCGAGCTCAAGGGGCCATTATTATGTTTATCTCAGCATATATGGCAGAAGTTGTAAGAGGTGGACTTCAAGCTATTCCTAAAGGGCAATATGAAGCGGCCGATGCTATGGGACTTACTTACTGGCAGAAGATGAAGCTTATAATTTTACCTCAGGCCTTAAAAATAGTTATTCCACCTACCGTAAATACTGCCATAGGGATGTTTAAAGATACATCTTTGGTCATTATCATTGCTCTTTTTGATTTAATGTATACCACTAAGGCCTCAATGCAAGATTCCAATTGGCTCGGGTTTTCGGTAGAGGCCTATCTTTTTGTGGCGTTAATATATTTCATTTTTTGTAATTTAATTTCTCGTATGGGAAGACTCTTTGAAAAAGAGTTTGGGGCATAATATGGAACCTTTGATTAAAATGAATCAGGTAAGTAAATACTTTGGCGATTTTCAGGCCTTAAATAAGATAGATCTGGATGTAAATCCTAAAGAAAAAATCGTTATCTGTGGGCCTTCAGGTTCAGGCAAATCAACCCTTATTCGTTGTCTAAATCGTTTAGAGGAGCATGAAGAGGGAACCATTACAATTGATGGTATAGAGCTTACAGATGACGTGAAAAACTTGGAAAAGATCCGCGCTGAAGTAGGGATAGTTTTTCAACATTTTAATCTTTTTCCCCATCTAACTATTTTAGAAAATCTAACTCTGGCCCCCATCTGGGTTCGAAAAACCAAAAAAAAGGATGCTGTTGATCTGGCCTTTCACTATTTAAAACGAGTGCAAATTGCCGAGCAGGCCCACAAATATCCGGGACAATTATCTGGTGGACAAAAACAAAGAGTGGCCATCGCCAGATCTCTTTGTATGAAACCAAAAATTCTCTTATTTGATGAGCCCACCTCTGCTCTTGATCCCGAGATGGTTAAAGAGGTACTAGATGTAATGGTTCAACTTGCAAATGAAGGGATGACCATGCTTTGTGTGACTCATGAAATGGGATTTGCTAAAAAAGTTGCAGATAGAGTGATTTTTATGGATGAGGGAAAAATTATTGAAGAGAATACACCAGATGAATTTTTCGGTAATCCTCAACATCAAAGAACTAAGTTATTTTTAGCGCAGATTTTACACTAAAAGCTGAGTAGAACACTCTGGCCCTGACCCATATCATACTAACAACCCAGTAAATGAATAAGATATTTGCGTTTTTTACAAGTAGCATTAAAATATAAGGTAAGAGGAGCTTACCGTGGCAGTAACATTTAAAAATATTGAGAAGGTCAAAAAAGAAAAAGCAAGCACCCAGGCAACAAATAATGGAAAGCAAAAAGAAAGAGTTTTAAGACCTTGGGAAGCATATGAAAAGGAACCTGACTTGATGGAGCTTATTACCAAGCGTAAAAGTGACAAGAAGGTAGTAAAAAAGACCTTTAAAAAAAATGTATATAAAAAAACTGAGAAGGAAGACACTCCCAAAATAGAAATGGTAGATGATCTCCAGACAAAATTAGAGAAGGCAAAGCTTAAATACTTCGGTGATCTTATTTAACCACTAAAGCAGCGATCTCTTCTGCGAGTATCACTTCACCATCAATTATCAGTGAATCAATTTCGGACACTAATGAAGCGCCAGTAAATTCACCATTAAAGTTAATTTTATCTATATCTTTTTTAAGAATTGCCTCTTGTTCGGTGACAAAGACTTCAATCTTTTCTACTTCAATTCCTACGCCGGTAAATTCGCCTAAGATAATTTCATGATGGGGATTAACTTTAAAACTACTTCGTTCTAAAATATTTTCGATATCAAAAATTTGGGAAGAAAAAATATTAGTACTAAATAACATAAGTAAAACAATTATTTTTTTCATTTTTAACCTTCTAAGTCTAATGTATCCATCAGACTTATAGAAAAATAGGGGATATCTCCTTCAAAGTAGGGAGACATCATGACATTATAAATTTTTTTTATCGCCTCTTTTTGTATTCCTTTAATTTTTTGTATCCCGTCCTCGTTTAGAGATTCAGATAGTGTGTAAAAAAGGTTTTTTCCTTTGTCTACATCATCAGGTTTGAAAAATTCCAAAAGATGGGGGAGATGCTTTAAGGAGACTTTGATATCAAGACCAAAGTTTTTTTCCTTGGCATGTATAACTTCACCCTCCATAAATACTTTACCTTGTTCAAAAAGTGCTTCCAAATGTTTAAGTCCCACTCGGCCAAGCATATTTTCTATGTCCTTTTTTAAAACCCCCTTTTTATTTGATGCTAATTTATAGATTAAATACTTGGGCCACTCCCCAAGCGCTCTATTTAAATCGGTACTATAGTTATGAGGCAGATCTTCCTCCACAAAATGGCCGAAGGATGAGTTAAGCAATATCCCAATAGGGCCTTTCATTATTTTTAAAATAGTTGCAAGCTTTCTCTCTTTAGTGGTAGCGCTAACGAGGTTTAAAACGGT
>QNFX01000003.1 GCA_003650125.1 Campylobacterota bacterium | reverse complement strand
CCTTGATTCCATATTTCACTACCTCGAGTTTTATCCATTACAAACCCAAGTTTTTTTAGTCCCAGTAGATTAGAAAATGCAAGATGAACTGCTCCAGGGTCCATGTCATTACAATTTTCATCACGAACCATACTTAAATACTGATCCTCAGACAAAAGATCCAAAGTTAGAAGTTTCAGATACCAAGGAAGGCTAACGTTACATCTACTTCCCATAAAGTAAGTTTTGGTTTGACCACCAAATAAATGAAGATTATAAGTCAGGAGTGCCTTCATATCAGATGCATAAAAGGGAATGATGTGGCCATGTTTCCCTTTTACCTGAATCATATTTGGTGAATCATATAAAATCGTTGCTGGTGCCCAAGCATGACAAAGTCCCCACCATCTCTCAATTTTTTTATTGCTCATCACCTGAGTTCGATCTCTTTCAAGTTTAGTCAGAGTCCAATTGGAGTCCCCCTTATATAAATCAAACTTTTCTGCTGGGGATAATCCTCTTATTTGGTTTTGAGTTAACTTTGAAGGATCTTCAAATTTGTATTTAACCTTATTAGTTTTATGAAGCCACCTATAACTTATACCTCCACGATAAGTGGCCCAGTAGTCACCACTCCAAGGTTTTTTATTCAGCTTTCCACCTTTAGGTAGAGCGCTCATTTTTTTTTCATATCCTGAAATAAGAAGACTAGGATCATCTTGTCTACTCCACTGATAGCTGGCATAAGTAAGTTGAATTGATAAAATAGCTAATATTACAAAAATTATACTTCGCCTAAGACGCTCCATAGTAACTCCCGAAAAGTTATTCTGTTTTTATATTATTGTAGTTTTACTAAGGATAATTAACAATAGAACACATATACCTGACTAAACGATTCGACCTATTGTAAAAGCTCTTCAGTTACATTGCTTCGCAAAATAAACGAACCTTATTTCACGTATTATCTCCACAGTGGTACTTTTAATATCTATGAAAATATTACTTTTTTCTCTTCTCCTAATTTCTTTTAAGGCCCATGCCATCGACTTAAAAGCTCTCTTAACAAAGGTTGATGACCTTTATCGAAGTAAGCAGAGCTTTGCAAAGATGGAGATGAAGGTAGTGACACCTCATTGGGAGAGGGCCATGGAAATGGATTCTTGGTCTAAAGGGACAGATAAAACCTTCATTAAAATTCTCTCTCCTAAAAAAGATGCCGGGGTTGCCACCTTAAAAATAAAAAATGAGATGTGGAACTACTTCCCCAAAATTAACAAAATTATAAAGGTTCCCTCCTCCATGATGATGGCCTCCTGGATGGGTAGTGATTTCACTAATGATGATTTAGTTAGAGAGTATCGCTACAGTCGAGATTATAAGGCATCTTATTCTGACAAAGGTGACCACTACCTTATCACCTTAATTCCTAATGAAGATGTGGTTACAGTTTGGGGCAAAATCGAAGTTGAGATGGATAAAAAGACTGAACTTCCTACCAAGGTCTTCTACTTTGATGAAAAAGATAAAAAAATCAGAAAAATGGAGTTTAAAGAGAGACAAATCATCGATGGCAAAAGTATTCCCATGGTGATGGAATTAATTCCTTTAAATAAAGATGGCCATAAAACCGTAGTTCGCTATAAGTATTTAAGTTTCAAAGCAAAAGTTAAAGAAAGTATCTTTAGCAGAAAAAACCTGCAAAAAAGGAAATAGAGTGCTTTTTAAAATTTCCTTTCGCAACCTATTTCGTCAAAAACGAAGAACCTTTCTAACGGTTTTCATGATGATACTTGGTTTTACTCTAATGTCTTTTTCTGTTGCTCTATCAGAGGGCGGTTATGGAATAATCATACAGTCCTTTGCCAAAGCAAAAACAGGTCATATTCAAATCTATAAAGAAAATTTTATTGATGTACCCAATCTCTACAAGACTATAAATAATACAAAAGACCTTATAGACAAATTAAAACAACATAAATCTGTCGTTGGTGTGGCCCCTCGAATTTTAAGTGGTGGTCTTTTATCCTTTAAAGAGACTTCTGTAGGGGCATCTATCACAGCAGTAGATATTAACAAAGAAAAGGAAGTCTCTACCTTAGAAGATAGGATCGACCAAGGTAGGTGGTTTAAGTCTGCTGGCTCATTTGAAATTTTAGTAGGTAAAAATATAGCAAGTATCCTGGAAGTAAAACTGGGTTCAAAAATTGCCATTATTGCCCAAGGCGCCGATGGCTCTATTAGTAACGATTACTTCACAGTATCAGCAATTTTAAAAGAAAGTGCCTTTGATAATTTCCAAATCTATATGGATTTAAAATCTGCCAGTGAGTTTTTGGCCCTGGAAGGACGGGCACATAAATTAGTTATACTCCTTGATAATTATGAAAAGAGTAAAATGATAGCAGAAGTTTTTAAAAATGATGTTCCTAAAAAAGTCACCGTGGCACCTTGGTTTGAAGTAGAAAAAGAATTTTATAAAGGAATGCAGGCAGATAAGAAGGGAAATGTTATTTTATACATCATACTGGGAATTGTAGTCGCTATTGGAGTTTTAAATACCATCTTAATGTCTTTTTTAGAAAGAAAAAGAGAATTTGGTATCTTAAAGGCCATAGGGACAGGCCCTAAAAATATATTCTGGCAAATAATAATAGAATCAATGCTTCTATGTTTCTTTGGAATATTCGGAGGACTTATTTCTTCCTATTTTATTAACTGGCACTTTTCGATTAATGGTATAAAATTTGATAAGATTGAATTTGGCGGTATTGTTTTTGAAGAACTTCTAACCACCCTTGATCCAATGGCCTTTATTATTCCAACCGCTATTATCCTTTTTAGCACTCTTTTAGTAGCACTCTATCCCGCGATTATGGCCGCGAGAGTAACTCCTATTGAGGCAATGAGGGCAAATTAAATGAATCTGATCCTAATAAAACTTGGAATAAGAAATGTTTTTCGAAATAAGAGAAGAACATTCCTAACCTCTCTCGCGATTGGCATCGGTCTCATGTCATTAATTATTGCTGATGGTTTTATTTTAGGAATGAAAAGCTACATGATCAGATCTGTAACAGATGATTATTTAGGACACGGACAAATTCATCACAAAAAATTTTTAAAAACAAATAAAGTAAAGTACGTTATCGAGAACCCGGGGAAAATAGAAAAAAGACTCTCCTCTGACACCAAGTTGGAAGGGTTCTCTCCTCGGGCCATCTCTTCGGCCCTTATTGCCTCCGCCCAAGGTTCAGAGCAAATTTCATTAGTTGGAATAAAACCAAGGTATGAAAGCATTTTATCTAGGATTAAAACTTTCACTACCGTGGGAGATTATCTTGAAAAAAATGATAAATCTTATATTTTAATTGGTAAGAAATTAGCAAATAAACTTAAAGTTGATATAGGGGATAAAGTGGTACTTACTCTCTCTCCTATAGGTGGTGGAGACTTATCCCAAGAACTATTTCGTATTAAGGGTATTTTTTCATACGGCTCTAGTACCTTTGATAATCATATGGCCTTCATAAATTTGAGCAGGGCCCAAGAGATGTTAGGTTGTCAGAACTGTATTCATGAATTTGCGCTCAAATTTAATGATCTTAGTAATTTACCTGTTCTTTTTGAGGAATATAAAAAGAAATTCCCAAAAGATGCGTACTATTTTGAAACCTGGAAAGAGCTCATGCCCGCCTTAAATTCGGCCCTTGAATTAACTGATATCTCCATGGCATTTCTTGCAGTATTTCTCGCAATCTTAGTAGGCGCTACGGTGATAAATACTTTATATATGGCACTTTATGAAAGAAAATTTGAATTTGGAGTTCTTCAGGCCATTGGAACTAGAAAAAAAGTTCTTTTTACCATTATCATTACTGAATCCATCGCTTTGGCGATTGGAAGTATTATAATGGGCAGTATTTTAACGTTTATCTTCGGTGGGATGTTGGCCTATTATGGAGTTGATTATGGTGGGGTTACCTATGCTAGCGTGCCTCTACGAGAGCCCATCTATATGGTCTTTTCTCTTAAGCAATTTATAATTTATCCCCTTGGGTTAATCCTTTTCACAATTCTCATTAGTTTTTATCCTATTTGGCAATTGCTTAAGATTTCACCTAGCAAATCATTAAAAATAATGTAGAGGTATTATGGAAAATATATTTGAATGTAAAAAGGTTTCTAAAAATTTTGGTGCAACAAAGCAAGTTTTAGTTCACGCTCTTAAAAGTGTTGATCTTGAAATAAAAAGAGGTGAATTTACTGCCATAATTGGGCCATCTGGTTCGGGAAAAACCACTCTTTTAAATATTATGAGCGGTCTAGATAACCCCACTCATGGCAAAGTATTGTTAAAGGGAAATGATATTACCGAAATGACAGGTAACCAACTCTCAGATTATAGAAGAGACCATATTGGATTTGTCTTTCAGGCCTATAATCTTCTACCAGTTCTTACTGCCGAGGAAAATATTGAATATATTTTAATAATTCAAGGTATTCCGGAAAACGAAAGGAAAGAACGAGTCCACAAGGCCCTCATAGAAGTTGGACTTAAAGGGCTTGGGAAAAAATTTCCAAATCAGCTGTCTGGTGGCCAACAACAAAGAGTCGCAGTTGCACGAGCATTGGTAGGTAACCCTGATATTATCCTGGCAGATGAACCCACTGCAAATCTTGATTCAGTAAATGGGCAGGCATTATTAGACATGATGCTAAAATTAAATGAAACTCTAGGAGTAACATTTGTTTTTTCTACCCATGATCCATTAATTATGAATGAAGCAAAACGTTTAATAACACTTCATGACGGGAAGATCATTGAAGATAAGATACAATAAACTAATATTATTTTGCCTCTTTTCTCTCAACGCCTTTGGGGACGCAAATCTTACAGGTTACGTAAAAGTATACCCCCAATATTTAACCAGTGACGGAGTCGATGATTTCATCTTAAATCTGCCTCTAAGGTCTTCTTTTGTTTGGGATATGAATGAAAGTTGGGGATTAGAGCTCTCCTGGCAACTTATCCCAATGGCGGGAAAAAGTAGTGTGGGGCTTTTTCAACTTCTCACTACTACCACATTTGATTACCGGGCCATCTATATTGATCCTCTCCTCGTTGAGCCAAATCAAAACGAAGATACCAAATTCTTAATTTTTAACAACCCTGATCGCTTCTTTGTCTCCTACTCCTCAGATAATTTAAATATGGAAGTAGGAAGACAAATTGTCGCCTTTGGCTCTTCAAGATTTGTTAACCCGACCGATGTAGTCACGCCATTTGGCTTAAATACTGTTGACCGAGAAGTTAGACCTGGCGTTGATGCTGTTCGCTTAAAATATTTTTGGGGTGATTATAACTTAGATGCAGGGATGTTATTTGGTGATGATTGGGCATTAGAAAACAGTTCAATCTTTGTAAGAGCAGTGGGCACTGCTGGTGGAAATGATTTTTATCTAATGTATCAACGTTTTAAAGATAATAATCTATTTGGTATTGATTTTACTGGTGGATTAGGTGGTGCAACCGTTTGGGGCGAATACTCCTTTGTTAACAGTGAAAAAGAAGACTCAACCAACTATTCTCGTTTCACTTTAGGAGGGCAATATTTTTTCCCTGGGGATTGGTCCATTTTTGGAGAATATCATTATAACGGAATCGGAACAAACAACAAAGATGAGTACCTACCTTTGAGATTTAATATCTCCTACCAAGATGCCAACCTCTTTCTTGTAGGAAAACACTATCTCGCACTATTTGGAACTCATCAATTCTCCGCTTTAACAGACATTTCACTTGGTGGAACTTATAATGCTTATGATAATTCCTTGCTTATCAATGGCCTTTTTACTTGGAATAATCTTGAAAATCACTATGTTGATGTAGGGGCCTTTGCTGGAGTAGGCCCTGATGGTTCAGAATTCTCCCGTTATTTAGATGCCTATTACATTGCCTATCGTTTTTATTACTAAAATAGCCAATTTTGTTTTTTCAAGTAAGGAAAAAAAAATTAAGATTAACTCAACAGAGGTTTAATATGACAAAAATTGAAGATAACAGAGATTTCTATAATTTTATTCAATATGGACAAGTTACTACAGAGCATAATGATAAAAAAAGAATTCTAGAGGCACAGGACATAATGACAAAAGCGGTAATCACCTTAAAAGAGGACGACTCCGTTAATTTATTTGAAGAACTAGCTGAACTTGAAAAAATTCGCCATGTTCCAGTCGTAAACAATAATAATGAGGTTGTAGGACTTCTCACCCATCGTGATTTCTTTGACGCCTTAACTCAAAGCTTTATGAACTCCTCTGGTGATAGGGAAGTTAAAATTTCGGATATCATGAAAAAAGATATTACAACCATACCTAAAGAAGAGCCCTTAGTAGATGTGGCAAAAATTATGTATAACAATAATTATGGTTGTCTGCCTGTTACGGAAAACAAGGTCTTAATTGGAATAGTAACTTCTAATGATTTTCTAAAGTATTTTTCTCATACCGACCTCTCCCTTAACCGAGAATAAATAAAATGGATATTTTTTCATTTAATCTATATTCCGGCGATTTTTTATAAAGACTTGAGCATTATCGATATTGCCTGGTGCTTAGGTTTTTTTGGTTATAGGGCCTTCAAGACTTTCCTCAAATGATCCTAGATCAATAGTACTTGCTCTTATGGTTCTAATACCTGTTTTTTCAAGGAAAAGGAAAAGAGGAAGATTATCGTTATCAAAAAATGCGTAAGAGGTGGGGTGATCAGTCCTGGAAAGAAAAAACTAGTGCCTTTATTCCATGCTCTCCAAAGAGTTAGAATGATGAAAGATTTCTGGTTTATGCCTAACAATTGTCCCATCAATCATATAGATAACATCTTCAGCGATATTAGTTGCATAGTCAGCAATTCGCTCTAGATGGCGAGAGATTGATAAATATCGAATAAAACACTCTACATGGTTGGGATCTTTTTTAATTCCAGCATAAACTTTGCCATACATTTCACGATTAATAGCATCAACTTCGTCATCATCTAAACAGGTTTGATGTGCCAAAGAAGTATCAAACTGTACTAAAGAATCAAGTGCCTTCTTTAACATGGCCAAGGTTTTCTGAGACATTGAATCAAAGTCAAAAGGGATTTTAATATTTCGTTGCTTACCCATATAGATAGATTGTTCAGCAATATTAACTGCTAAATCTCCAATTCTTTCTAGATCATTATTAATTTTTAAAACGGCAATTACATATCTTAAATCCACCGCTACAGGTTGATAAAGCGCCAAAATTTTAAGACACTCTTCTTCAACTTCCACCTCAATAAGGTCAATTGTATGATCATGATCAATCACTTCTTGGGCCAGATCAAAATCTTTATTCCCGACGGATCTAACGGACTTAACCACACTCTCTTCTATTACTGAGCTCAAGGTAATTAACTTTCTTTTAAGTTTTTCTAATTCATTTTGTAAATGCTTTGCCATAAATTATTCCTATTAACCGAATCTACCGGTTATATAATCTTCCGTTCTCTTTTCTTTAGGATTAGTGAAAAGTTCATTGGTATTTCCAAACTCGATCAACTCCCCTTCATAAAAGAAGGCGGTTTCATCAGAGATTCGGGCCGCTTGTTGCATATTATGAGTTACTGTCACAATAGTATAGCGCTTTTTAAGCTCTCCAATTAAATCTTCTATTCTTGCTGTTGCTTTGGGATCTAGCGCTGAACAAGGCTCGTCCATTAAAATAACTTTGGGACTCATAGCGATAGTTCTAGCGATGCAAAGTCTTTGTTGCTGTCCACCTGATAAGTCCAAAGCTGAGTCATGAAGACGATCTTTTACTTCATCCCAAAGGGCCGCTCTTCTAAGTGCTTTTTCTACTAGTTCATCCCAATTATGCTTGTATCCATTAATCTTAGGCCCCCAAACAATATTTTTATAGATGGATTTAGGAAAGGGATTAGGTCTTTGGAAAACCATCCCGATATCTCTTCTAATAACTGCAGGGTCCATTTTTGGACCATAGATTTCATCACCTTCAAAACTTAAACCACCAGTTATTTTAATATTTGAAATAAAATCATTCATTCGGTTAAAAGATCTAAGTACCGTTGATTTACCACAGCCTGAAGGGCCAATAACCGCCGTTACCTCTCCTTTTTTAATTTTAAATGAGACCCCCTTGACGGCCTCATTCATTCCGTAAAAAATTCTTAAGTCTTTTGCCTCAATAATATTCTCGCTCACGTTAATCCTCAATACTTAAATTTAGTAAATTTCTGTCTAATATAGACAGCAATAAAATTCATGATAAATAAAATAGTTAATAAAACCATAATCCCGGCCGCGGCCAGTCCATGGAAGCTCTCTTGTGGTCTAGAGGCCCAGTTATAAATTTGTACCGGTAAAACAGTAAACGAATCCATTGGACCTTCAGGAAGGTAGGCCACATAACTTAATGCCCCTATTATAATAAGTGGGGCAGTTTCTCCAATGGCCCGAGAAGTTGAAAGGATAACTCCCGTCATTATTCCAGGCATGGCCGCCGGAATTACTTGTTGAAAAACCACTTGCCATTTTCTTGCGCCAAGAGCGTAACCGGCATCTCTAATTGATTGAGGTACTGATCTAATGGCCCCCTGAGAAGCGATGACAATTACTGGTAAAACTAAAAGAGACAAGGTTAAGGCCCCGGCCCAAATACTTCTATCTAAATTAAAAAATCGGACAAAAATAGCAAGCCCTAAAAGTCCATAGATAATAGAAGGCATTCCTGCGAGATTTGAAATATTAATTTGTATCCATCTCATATACCTTTTCCTAGGTGCATACTCTTCCAAAAAGATGGAGGTAGAAACACCTAGGGGAACAACAATTAAGGCGGTAAAAGAAATGACCCAAAGACTTCCAGCTAAAGCAGACTTGAGCCCTGCCTTATGGGGAAATCGGGAAGGAAAATTAGTAATAAAATTTTCTGATATCCAAGGATATCCCTGTTTAACTATATGATAGATTAGAATACCTAAGATAAGGATTGCTCCCCACGTAGATATCCGGCATCCCCAGAAAAAAGCTGTGTTAAATATTTTTCTTTTATCAAAGGCCATCAATTTTTTCCTTTAGCAAAGATAAAATGACTTCCCAGTGCATTCATACTCCAAGTTAAGACAAAAAGAAGTCCTGCAACTGCAAAGCAGGTAAGGTATTCAACCCCACCTTGTGGAGTATCCCCCATGCTAACTTGCACAATATAGGCAGTCATGGTCTGAATACTTTCCAGTGGGTTTAGAGTTAATTTAGGATTAGCACCCGCCGCAATACTCACGGCCATGGTCTCCCCAACAGCACGGGAAATGGCCAAAATTACTGCCGCCCAAACTCTTAAAGATGCGGCCGGAAGAATAACTTGAATTGAAACTTCAAGAGGAGTCGCTCCAAGAGCATAGGCACCTTCTTTAAGAGAACTTGGAAGGGCCCTAAAGGCATCATCACTTAGTGAAGTAACCATGGGAAGGATCATAATTCCTACCACAATGAAGGCACTGGCGGCATTAAAGACTTCTGTCTCTGGCCAGATGGACTTTAAAATGGGGGTTACAAAAGTCAGGGCAAAATATCCATAAACAACGGTAGGAATTCCTGCAAGAATCTCTAAAGCGGGTTTTATAATAGATCTAAATCTATGGGAGGCGAACTCACTTAGATATATAGCTATTAAAAGACCAAAAGGAAGGGCAATTGAAATCGAACCTACAACAATTAAAAAAGTTCCGGATAAAAGAGGTAAAACTCCAAAGGACTTAGGTTCAAGTAGTGGCTCCCACCTAGAACCAAATAAAAAATCAAAAAATGGAACCTGGGAAAAGAATTCAATTGATTCTTTCCCCAGTAGAACAATGACCGAACCACTGACCACTACAGTTAAGGACACACAGGCCATCAAATATAGTTTGATACCAGTTCCTAAGGCCTTGGATTTTGCCATTGCAATCATCTATAGCGCCGCAAACTCAGAAAACTTTTTAAGTCCGGCCTGGTACTCTTCTGCTCTTAGTGGAACGTATCCAACTTCTTTAACTAGTTGAGGTGCGTTATTAAGATAGTACTTAACGAATTTATTTACCTGAGCTTTTTTAGCACCAATTTTATTTACATAGATAAAAATTGGTCTTGAAAGTGGAGAATAAGTCCCATTATTAATACTAGTAAGAGTGGGCATAACAGGACCTTTTCCATCATCGATAGGAACTGCTCGAACTCTTTTCTTGTTTTCAACATAGTATGCAAATCCAAAGAAACCTAGAGAATCTAAATCGCCACCTACTCCTTGAACTAAAACATTATCATCTTCTGATTTTGTGAAATCGGATCTTGATACATGAGACTTTCCATTGATCGCTTCAGTGAAATAATCAAAAGTTCCAGAATCAGTTCCTGGCCCATAAAGTCTGATTTTTCTATCAGGCCAGTTAGGTCTTACATCTTTCCAAGTTTTAACTTTAGATCCTGGTTGCCATATTTTTTTAAGTTCAGTTCTAGTTAAATGACTAACCCATGTGTTTTTTGGGTTAACAACTACAGTAATTCCATCGTAAGCAACCGCAAGCTCAAGATATTTAACACCATTTTTCTTGGCCTTTTTAATCTCTTTAGCTTTAATTCTTCTAGAGGCATCATTGATATCTATCTCACCAATTGTAAATTTCTTAAATCCCCCACCGGTTCCAGAAACACCTACAGTTACTCTGACTTTTCTATGCTCTTTTCCAAATTCTTCTGCGACTGCTTCAGTAATAGGAAAAACTGTACTAGAACCGTCAACTCTTACAGTTCCTTTAACTGCAGAATAAACATTTGGAGTTAAACTAAAAAACCCCACCATCAATATCACTAATTTAAATACTTTCATTGGACTTTCTCCATTCTTTTTAAGGTTGAACTACAGAAAGATTTCTAACAAAAGAATAAAACTTTTTCACAAACTAAATTGTTATAAATATGTTAGGCTTTGTAAGTGGCTGTAATTACTTGATTTATTTAATGAGTTGGTTTATTGAAATTTTATTAGTGATAAAATAATTCAAGAAAGTTAGAAATCACCTTATAATAAAATGAAATCATTGATGTTTTTAGGAGACCCTCATGAAATGGATTTTTAAGGCCCTGCAAGTATTTCTTTTTTCTAGCTTTTTAACTCTTGCCCAGGCGGCAGACTTTTGGCTTCCGGCCACCGTCTTTGTCACGCCAGGAGGGAACCTCTCCCATACGCTTCCTTTCCCAGTTACCTCAGGAGGGCCAGCAGTAGATGCCTCTGACCTTGGTCATGGATTTTTTCCTACGGTTGGAGGAAATTACACTAAATTTAAACGTGTATTTGCTGTAGGTAATAAGGAAATTAAGGACCAAAACTTTGCTCCTGGTGAAAGAGGAGTCTTACTACCAGCAAAAAGTAGTCAAGGTTATAGGGTGATTGAACAAAGCGATAAATCTCTAACCCTAGGGCTAAACTGGACTGGCTTCATGGCCGGTTGGAGTATTCTAAACGTTGCAGTCGGGATCACTGGTTCGTATTCTAAAGGTGTTTCCGTTTCTAGATGGGCGCCAAACTTTGCCGCAACTAAAAAGCTCCCTAAAATTGAAATACCTGTTGATAAAAAAATTCTTTTAAAAGAATGGCATCCCGGTGATAGTTTATCCACTACCAGGACATTAGGGGTTACCTTTATGGCAGCTGGAGGTGCCGGGCCTTTTGCTTTAGGATTGGCCGGTACAATTAACTCTACGTGGGAAGTAAATATTGAACGACCGGAAAATAGTCCCCAAAATAAACCTATTGCAGTTATTACCTATACAAAGTCCAAAGGAAAAGGATTTAACGTCAGTGCGACGGCCTTTTTAGGTGGTATTTCTCTAGATAAATTCTGGGGAAAATCTAAGTCCTTTACCTATAGCTTTGATCTTTCTAATAAAAAAATTGCAAAAAAATTATTAGTAAAAACTGAATCTAAGCGCAAAAAGAAAATTGAAACCTCTTTTATCAACGTATCAGTAGAAAAAGCTTACCAACATGCACTAGAAGGAAACTTTGTCTTTGCTGATCAGATGATAAAACTTAGAGGTTTTGGAATAAAAAAGATCCAAGAAATGGACTCTAAATCTAAGTCCACCACCAAAAATGCTTTTTTTAGTGTACCAATTTTAATTAATGCCAACTATAGCGTGGGCAAAACCTATACTATTAATAATTCTAGAATGTTAGCAGAGAACACCGTTGGAGAAGAGTTTGTTTCAATTTATAACAAAGAAAGTTCTACCGCTGGTGTACTTAGTAGAGACTCTCAAAGAACCAATATGTTTAAAGCAAATTTCCAACAAGTGACAAACCTTAAAAAAGGATTGGGAGAAAGGATTAGAAGATATTCGGCCAATTATAAATATCTCTATATGAGAAATAAGGTTGATGCCGATAAATTACAAGAGGAGCTCAAAAAAGTTCGATATAAAATCGGGAATATGAAGGCCCTTAAAAATCTAAAAATCCCGAAAGAGGATATTGGTTCTTTAAAAATAGAAATGGATATCACTCTATCGGATCTGGCAACTGATGAAATGATTAGACATGCTAGGAACACAACTGAAGGGCAATTTGTTTCAGAAGCAACAGATTATCTTAAAGGCTTCTTTGCTAATGTAAAAGACGCCAAGGAAGAGATCTGTAGAAATGCAAAAATGAGGATTTTAAAAGAATGTATTTATACGACTAAAAGACAAACTATAAGTGCTATGAAAAAGGCATATAAGGCCTTAAACTCCATGTGGAGGCATAGAAAAGAACAAAATTTTAAAAACTTTGTAGAAGCTTATGCCTCTTTTGGTGAAGGATTTATTGAAAATAGATTCACCCTTAAAACCATGCTTAGAGTATTAAAGTATCGAAAAAAGACAACTGGATCGCAAAAAGGCCAAAGACGTGTTGATAAGTATGTGAAAGATAAAAAGGGTAGAAGAACAAAAATTCCTTTTCAAGTTACCTTTCAGATTCAAGGAAGCAATTTGGCCCCCTTTAAACAACTACTTTATACTTATAAATAAAAGATCTCACAGGGGAAGTAAGTATCTTAGAATGGAGAGAAAAACTAGATTTATTCTTTATTCTTTTTCTCTACATCAAGAAGTGCATTACCTAAGAAATTAAGACCATTTACACAAACTGAAATAGCAGTAAGACTGATATTTGGATCTTCCATTATCTTCTCAAGACTACTAAAGAAAGAATGAAATGAATTCTCATAATCTTTAATTATAGGTTCTAATATTTGCTCAGCATTTAACTTCTCTAGATTTTCAACATTATTGTAGCCGAGAACTAAATCCACTAACCTATACTTGGCAGACTCAAGATTTAAAATCAATATATCCTGCAAGTTATATTCCCAGTCATTAGTTATATTCATCTCTGTAATCTTTCTGAGAAACCACCAAATCTTAAATCTATCGTTAAGGAGAAGACTTAATTTCCAAGCGAGCTCAATGGAAATCCCTTTCTCATCATGATAGAGCAATATATCTGGTCCTTCAAAAAGTTGTTGATAAAGTGAAAGTTTCATTGAAACTTTTTCTGAAAACCCCTTATCCTTCCAAGTATTTACAAGTTCATAAAAGCTCTCCCCTTCTTCAGAAATCATATGTTCAACTTTAGTAAGGAGTTCTTTATAATAATCAATTTTATCAAACGAAGGTAGCTTGCTCCCTCTAAGCCCAAAGTGAGTTAATATTCTTAATAACGCCTCTAATTCAACTAATGCTTCATATTTAACTTCCTCATTTAAAGGTTCATTAAATATTTCATGACGAAACTGAGTACTATCTAGACATTCTTCCATAATGAGATAGACTTTAGAAACCTCATCAACTCCCTTGCCAATAAAATGCTTGAAACGATCAAAAAAGAATGAGCCAACTTGATTTACAATCTTATTAGTAAGAACGGTAGCAATAATTTGTTTTTTCAGTGGATGAGCAGCTAAATCGCCTTCAAATTCTTGTACAATTAATTGGGGGAAGTAACTTTTATAAAATTTATCAAAAAAAGGATCATCTAAAAGGTCTGATTTTTGAAAATCATTATATACCCCCATTTTAACAAAGGACTGGATTTGCGCCAAAACAGGTCGAGGCAAAGTCTTTTTAGCATTTTCCCATTGTTTTAATGCTTTAGTTCCAGGAATATTCTCACTTTTTGCATCCATTCCCTCTTTGATAAGATGTTTTATAAGATCTCTATAAAATCTAAAGAATGTTTTGGATCTTATTACATCCATTGAGAGTAAACGATGTTGCCATCTATTATTCCTAAGAACTAACTCTGAAACTTCATCAGTAGCATTTTCAAGCGTTTTATTCCGCTCCTCTATACTTGATATCTTTTTCTTATTTAAAAGATTTTTAAGAAGAATTTTTATATTAACTTCATAATCGGACATATTAACGCCGGCAGAGTTATCGATTGCATCAGTGTTTAATTGGGTTCCTCTTTGATTAAGTTCAATTCGAGCTATTTGAGTCATTCCCAAATTGGCCCCTTCACCAATAACTTGGGCATTCATTTCTTCTGAGGTAATCCTTACAGCGTCATTGGCCCTATCACCTACTCTTAGATCTGTTTCTTCTGGAGACCTTACATAAGTTCCAATTCCTCCGAACCAAAATAGTTCTATATTCATTTTTAAAATGGCCGAAACGAGTTCGTCACCGGTCATTTTATTGCATTTCACCCCTAGTACTTCTTTAATTTGCGGAGAAAGTGGTATCGATTTTGCGGCCCTATCAAAAACTCCTCCACCTTCACTAATAAGATCTGGATTATAATCCATCCAGCTTGAATGAGGTAAATTGAATAACCTTTTTCTTTCATTCCATGATTCTTCTGGGTCTGGGAGAGGATCTAAAAATATATGAATATGATTAAAAGCTGCCTTAAGCTCAATTGTTTTAGAAAGTAAAAGACCATTGCCAAAAACATCACCAGACATATCTCCAATTCCCGCAACTGATAATCTCTCTTTTTGGATATTTTTTCCACGCTCTTTAAAGTGCAGTTTCACACACTCCCAAGCTCCTCTAGCAGTAATACCTTCTTTTTTGTGGTCATAACCTACAGACCCCCCAGAGGCGAAGGCATCTCCAAGCCAGAAATCATAATCAGCTGAAACGGAATTTGCCAAATCTGAATTGGCCGCTGTCCCTTTATCTGCAGCAACAACTAAATAGGGATCGGAATCATCATAAAACATCACCTTTGAAGGGTAGAACACCTTTCTATGAACATCCAAATTATCTGTAATATCAAGAATTCCCTGAATAAAAATTTTATATTGCTTTCTAGACTCAGTAACCGAATCATCATATGTTTTTGGAAGATTTTTTACATAAAACCCTCCTTTAGAACCTACGGGGACAATTACCACATTTTTCTTTTGCTGAGTTTTAACTAAATCAAGAACTTCTGTTCTAAAGTCAAAACCTCGATTTGACCATCTAAGGCCACCTCTAGCAATTGGGCCAAACCTTAAATGAGTCCCCTCAACATTTACATCATGAACATAAATTTCTCTAAAGGGAACAGGCTTTGGCATAAAGGGAATTTTCCCTGAATCAATCTTAATCGATATAAAGGTCTCTTTATTTTTCTTGGGAATAAAAAAGTTAGTTCGTAATGTGGCCTCAATAATATAAAGAAAATTTCTGAGAATGTTATCTTCTGCAATTCCTTTAACAACATGCAATTCATCAATAAATCTATTTTTTAAATCTGGCAGAACACTTTTCATCCTAAATTCCTTATCCCCCAAGCTTGCATCAAACGAAAATTTGGCATTAAAGTATTCCACTAGGGTCTTAGTTATTTTAGGGTAAGTAAGAAGTGTTTGATTTACCGTTTCCTTATCATATTTATTTTTTATTTGGAGATACAAATTTCTATAACATTGAAGAATATTTACCTCTCTCCAATTTAACTGGGATTTCAAAACAAGCCCATTGAGAGGGTCATCTTCAGTTCGGCCTTTATAGATCTCAGAGAGAATATCTCCCAGCAATTTCTTATATATGCTAGGATCTATTTTATTCTTTTTCTCATCAACCACTCGAAAAGAACCTACGTACGCCGCAGTAAAATTAGCATCGCCAATTCTTGAAACGATCTGATCATAAACATAGATCCCTAGATTTTTCATAACGGGCATAATAGAGATTAAGTCAATTTTATCCTTACTAAATATATGAATTAAGGTGCAAGAGTCATGAAACTTTGATCCTGGACGATAAAATGGTTCTAGTTCAAAATTTATCCCCTCTTGATGCTGTAATTTTTCAATATAACCAATATCTCTCACGGCTTCTCTAGGTGAGGACCTATCTATATAATGATTAGGTATTAAAGGAAGGTAATGATCACTTAATTGATTCCCAAGGTTGCCCGAAAATTCCTCAACCATAGCACTTCTAAATTTTTGATCCCAAGGCTTTATCAGGTCTTCCAAGCTTCTCTCTAACTCTTTATTATCAAAGCTCCAATCTTTTTCGGCCAGAAGATCAAAATAAAAGTTTAAAAAAGAAAATTTATACCCATGGTTTTCAGTATATTCGTAGCTTGAGTGAGGAATCTTTTTTTCTAAATAATCTTCAATCTTATCTATGGTTTGACGAGTAAACTGATCATTTGGGATAGCAATTATCATCACAGCTTGATTAAAATTCTCTCGGTAAAAACTAACCGTCATCATGTTTTGAGGTTTATATTTGCGAATAATACTTCTTACCAAATAATTTAGTTCATCTAATGGCATTCTTAGTAACTCAAACTTTGGAAAAGCGGACAGTCCTCTTAAAATCAGATTATAACCATAACTTTCTTTTAGTAGATTCTGACATGCGATAATCTTTTTAATTTTAACTCTTAATATTGGAGTTTCCATTATGTTTTCTAGACGTGCATCACTCCTTAAAAACCCTAAAAAATTATGCTCTATTAACTTCCCTTTACCCTGAGGAATTCTAATACAAACTCGCATTAAATTCTCTAATCTTCGAATCGGACTTTTTGTTCCCAAAGTACTAATAAAATAATTATCCGGGTGTTTTAAATATTTCAGTGATTGATTGGTAAGATTTTCAAAAATCCCAAAGGAATCTAACTTTTTAAATTCTGATGAACATAATCCTAACCCAAGTTCAAAAATGGGATGTGGCAAACC
Organism: Campylobacterota bacterium; assembly: GCA_003650125.1. GTDB lineage: Bacteria > Bdellovibrionota > Bacteriovoracia > Bacteriovoracales > Bacteriovoracaceae > SMWT01. Next base: position 73,832 of record QNFX01000003.1, on the reverse strand, counting down.
TCCATCACTTTTATGTTCAAATGGGATATAGCCTACAAAATAGATATGTTCCCCCATCCAGCCTAGAAAATCATTCCATTCACTATCTTCTTCACTTAATGTCTTGCTTTTAAAAAGATCTTCTTGGAGGGTATTTAGAGTTTTTCTTATGGCCTCTTGATGTTTATTAGATAGCCTTAAGGCCATACTATGTATTTTTAACCTTTCCCTTAGTTGGCCTATTTGGGCATCACTAGCAAATGGTCTAAGTTCAATATAGATAACGACCATTCTTTTTTCTTCTGCTTCAGGACAAAATATTGTTTCTATATCCCCTTTTGCATTTTTATTCACTCCTATGCTTTTAAAAATTTCAAAAGTAGGTGTGGCCCCCATCTCCTCTAAAATACCAAGAATGGTATCCATCGAATAAACAGCATCCCAAAAGGCCCATTCTACAATGACCCTTCCCTCTCTTTTAAATTTATAAACTTTTAGTTGTCCATCACTTCGCACACTTTCTTGAAAAAAGGCATATCGATCTTCAACAAACTTGGCACATTTTCTCAGCGTTAATTCATTTAAGGTGTAGGAGGAAATTCCTGTAAGAAGTAACTTTGAATATTCTCTAAGTGGGGCCACATCTGGAAGCAACGGCCAAAGATTATTTAAATATTCCTCGGCCCGTTTCTCTTCCGGAAGCAAAAATTTTTTCTTTTTATCGTCCACTAATCCCCCGTGAGGGTTATAACTGCATTCTTCTTTTAACTATCGACATTTATGGAGTTGAATTTTAGAATTTATAGACCCTAAGTGGGTATTTTTAAACATATTTTTTTTGTTTTTTTGCTGACCTTTACTAATCAAACAAAAATCGCCCCCCTGAAACTGAATATTTCTAGTATTAATAACTAATTGAGTCACCTAAAAACAAATTTTATTTAGCTCTCTTGCCTGGGTTTTTCATATCTACCTTTTAATGATATTCATATTATCTATGAAATCACTTTTTTTATTATTATCCCTTTTTTCAATTTCTGGCTGTTACCAAAAAGATGACCTTGAAAATAGAGTTTCAAAAATTCAATCGATGTATCTAGAGTATAAAAAAGACTTTCCTGAAGTACGAGATATCCAGGCAAAAGAGCTTAAAAAATCTTATGTTTTTATTGATATAAGAACAGATAGGGAGAGGGCCCTTTCAACCATTCCAGGATCTATTTCCAAAGAAGATTTTGAAGCGAATATAGAAGACTATATAGATCAAGATTTGGTCACTTTTTGCACTGTAGGCTATCGCTCTGGCATCTATGCCCAAGAACTAATGGAAGAAGGCCACAGAGTCCAAAATTTAGTGGGAGGAGTCCTTATGTGGGCCCATGATGGAAGAAAGTTTATTGATTCCAAAGGACATCCGACGAAAACTGTCCATGTGTATGGAAAAAATTGGGATCTGCTTCCTGAAGGCTTTGAATCGGAATACTAACTCCCAATAAATCCCTTTTTTATTTTACAAAGTTTTTTTTCTAATATTAAATTTATAAAAAACGGAGTTTTTATGAAAATAATTTTAGCACTTTCTCTTCTTTTTATTTCCCTCTCTACCCAGGCCAACATTAAGAAAAATCGGTATAAATACGCTGATTATGTAGGCTCAAGATATAATTCTCTTTTAAAGATACAAAGACTTTTAGGAGATATAGTTCTTTACACGACGGGACACAAAAGCAAGTCCCGCTATTTCCCTAAACAACACCCATTCCCTAAAAGAGAAGCAGTTAAGGGTGGTAATGTTCAAAATCGACATTTCAAATTCACCGTAGCATTAGGAAATAAATTAGAAGCTATTCGTAATGTGATGAATAGCCCCTTAAAAAAATGGACGGCCACTCACTATCAAAATTTAAAGGCCCTCGTAGGTGAAGCTAATCAAGTATGGACAAGGTTTGGCAGTGATATGAGTAAAACCTTTCCTCAAGGATCTGTCATGAGAGGCGAACCACCAATAACCTCTTATTTTAGAACTCTTAAAGCTTGGAAAATAAAAAGTATTAGAGAATTAGATCGAGAAGATTAAAAAATAAGGCCACATGAAGTGGCCTTATAAAAACTAAATTACTGACATCTACCAGCTCTTCTCATAGCATCGTTACATCTTCTTGATGCATTATCATAAGCAGAACATGAAGTATTACACTGCCAATTAGGATTTAGCCCTGGAGTATCACAACATGGAACATTTCCTCGGTTTTTTATGCCCGTTCTCACATTAGGATTGGTTCTAGTGCAGGTTGTATCGCAGACTTCGCCTCTTTTAATAATTTGAGGAGTACAACACTGAACTTGTCCCGGTGCCATTCTTTGAGCATGCGATGCCCCTGGTACAATAAAAAAAGTAAAAACAAATAAAAATGATAGTAATAATTTCACTTTATCTCCCTGAAAAGTTATTGGTTATCGATACAATCTTAACGCAATAAGCCTTCGGAGCCAAATGGATTTAACTTGAGCTTTTCGATATAAAATGGTGGAGATGACAAGGATCGAACTTGCGACCTTCTCGCTGCCAGCGAGACGCTCTCCCAACTGAGCTACATCCCCATTTAAGAGCGTTTAATTTAGATATTTTTCAAAGCACTGGCAAGGATTTATTTATAACTAGTCGCGTTTATCATGAAGATCGTTTCAGATAAGTGCTAAAATGATCCACAAAAACATGAGAGGCATCGGCAAGAAATACCCCTATGTAGAACCAAGTCAGCCCCTTATAGAGAGGAAGATCTAAGTTATAATTCCAGAAAAAGGATATTAGTGCCTTGCCATAATTGGCCAAAGATAACTCTGGATAGAAGAAGCTATTTATAATGGAGACTAACAGCCCTCCCATAACAATAAGATATATCACTCTGGTAAGGGTGCCAAAAAGAATATGGTGAGAGGCCCCACGATGCTTAAAAATCCAGGAATAGGGATAGAGAAAAATTCTAAAAATTCCGGCCCTTTTCTTAGGCATAAGATCCGTATCTGGGCCAAAAATAAAAGTTGCAAAAAGCCAGCCTAAAAGAAAAAAAATACCGCCTAAAAAACTATTAAGGGATATAAATACTACTCCAGAGAGGAAACCACCTACAATAAGATTAATAATGTCATGAACTTTTCCCGATGCCATGACTTTAATTTAGCATAGAGTTTCTAATTTATTCAAAAGATCCACATTTTTATGCTTTTTTGCCCCCGCTACTAAAATTATAGTTTTCTCATTTATTTTTTTTTGCAAAAGATTTCTATAGGTTGGCTTTAGATGCACTGATTTTATAAGAGATAGCATAGATTTTAACCGCCAATAATCCATGCCAAAATATTTATTTGATAATTGCCCCTCATGCCCGCCATATTTAACAATTAATGGCCTTGCAATAAAGCCTACTTCATTTCTAGAGGTCACCCTGAGCCAGAGGTCATAATCTTCGCAAACGGGAAAATCCTCTCTAAAAAAACCTACTCTTTTGAAAAGAGATCTTTTTAAAAAAGCAGTAGAAGGGCTGATGGCACATAAATCGAGACTCTGAGAAAAAATATTTCCACCAAATTTTTTATGGATATTTTTTTGATTTACCCTTTTTCCATTTCTAATCCAAATTTCATCACCGTGTACTAATTCTATCTCAGGATTTGTATTTACAAACTCCATCTGAAGTTCAAGTTTTTCAGGAAGCCATTCATCATCTGAATCCAAAAATGCCAGATAATCACCAGAAGATAAATGAATGCCTAGATTCCTAGCTGCACTAACTCCCCTATTTGGAGTTTTAATATATTTTATTTTTTTTTCTTCTTTTAAAAGATAGGTGATTTCTTTTTGAGTATTATCAGTTGAGCCATCATCAACAATAATCAACTCCCAATCCTTATAAGTTTGATACTGCACAGATTCAATCGCTCGAAAAAGGTATGCCGATCTATTGTAAGTGGGAATAATAATACTAATCATAACAGTTGGATTGCTTCATCAATTATTTCAGATGTTGGCAAGTTATCAAAAGATTTTAAAAGGGAATCTAGCTGCTGAGAATTTCTAAAACCTACTAATGAAAGTGAAAGCTTGGAAAAAGAATTGTTATAAGCTAATGCCAGTTCAGTTCCACTGTGCCCCTTCTCTTTTAAAAAACTCAGTACCTTTTTCATCTTTTCTATTTTTTGATTCTTTGGTGATTTTTTCCACCACGGGGCCCAAGAGCGAGCATCTAAAGGGTCAAATGTTCGACCCAGAGTAACTCTCCCTGAAATAATCCCCTTATCAAGCGTTCCCCACCCCATAAAGTATATTTGATCTTTAATTTGCTCTAAAATTTCAGGTTTATTAAATAAATTAAATTCAGATTGTAAAACTTCAATTTTTTCTATTTCCTGTGCCTTTAAAAAGTCTTCCTGGTTGGTGTTGCAAAGACCTATGTGATTTATTTTTCCTTTCTCTTTGGCCCTTGCTAACACCTCTATCGCTCTTCGAATATCACTTCTTGGATCAGGCCAATGAATCATATAAAGATCAATATAATCTGAGTCTAAACTTTTCAGAGAACTTTCAAGCATTCTTCTAATCGTTTGAGGTGAGTTATCAATATCAACTCTTTTATTTTGATCCCAGGTAATCCCACCTTTAGAACAAATAAAAACCTCTTCTCGACATTTAGCAAAGGCCTTACCCATTCGAACTTCGGAAGTGCCAAAACCATAAATTGGGGCCGTATCAAAAACCTTGATGCCTTTTTCAAGAGACTCATTTAATAAATCGATGGAATTTGTTTCTGAAATTGGCCCAAACCCATAGCCTTTTCCCTCACCGCTGATGGAAGCTCCACCAAAACCGATAGAATGGGCCTGAAAGGCATTCTTTATATGCATCAAGTCAAACCTCCTTGGTGACACTAACTTATCTAGGCCTATAACTCCTGTTTGACAATAGTAGTTAATAAGACATAGCTTTCCCTTCTATGGATTTATTAACCTTTGCCCACCGTGGAGAGGCCAAGGCCTTCTTAAAAGAACTCCCCTTTAAACCTCTAAATTTTGCCTTTGAAGGTCTCTATCAAAGTAATGATCATTTTTTATTAATTACTGGAGAAGGTGTCCAGGCAACAAGTGAAAAATTAGCTGCCGTTTTAGGGGCCTTTAATGAAATTAAGCAGGTTTTAAACTTTGGAGTTTGTGGATCCTTAGAAAATAAATTCAATGAAGGAGAGATTCATCCTATTAGAACCTGTTATCTAGAAAAAAAATCGGGGATGGAATTTAAATCTTTTTCTACTGATATTAATAATGGGATTGACTGTGTATCTGCTCACCAAAGAGTTTTAAGTATTGATTATGCAAAATACCTATCCCATTTTGCCCCTTTAGTTGACCGAGAAGTCTGGGCCATAGGATCGGTAAGTTCCTTATTTAAAAAATCTTTTTATTCCTATAAATATATCTCTGATCATGCAGACGGGGAAGAACTCTGTCAGATGGTGTCTCTTAAAGCGCAAGAAATTAGTAACACTCTTTATAATCATTTCTTAAATTTAAACTTTTCAGAAAAAGTTAAGAACATTACTCCTGAAATAAAAGGAACTCATTTCACGATATCGCAAAAAAGACTTTATAACTCTCTAATTAAAAAAATTAAAATTAAAGGAATGGGCCTGACCGAGATTGTTAACCTAGATAAAATTAATGCTCTTCCCCTTTCGCCAAAACAAAAGGCCGCGAGGATATTAAAAGAAATGGAAGCTGCACTGTTCCCCTTCAATGAAAAAGTTAACCTTCAATTGAAAAATTTGATTGATCCTTGCAAGGAACAGGGTCTTAAAATAAAACTCTCTAAGAGTTTTGAACAAGATGAAATAGAAGTCAGCTCAGTTGTTAAAAATGACCAAGATTTAGCTAGACTAATCGATAATTTAAAAAAGTTTCCACTTAATAAAATTCAGAAGGTATTTAAAGGACAAATCGATGTTTAAAAAGGCCTTCGTTGAAAAGGATATTTTAAATAGTAAGCGAACAAAATCCATACTCGAAAAAATTTCCTATAAAAAATTAGAAGAAATTGAAAGGATTGAAGATGTATTCGGACGAGTAAAGAAGCCATATCTTCAAAAGAGAACTGACCTAAACCTTTTTTTAGGAAGGAAAAAGGGAGAACTTGTAAAAATTGCACCTGAGGCCTATGGCACTAAAGGTGACCCTCATTATTATTTTGTCCATGCCTATAATTGTATTTATGAGTGTCAGTATTGTTATCTTCAAGGATATTTTCATTCCCCAGACTTAGTAATATTTATTAACCATGAAGAGATTTTACAAGAGATTGAAAAAAAAATTAATGAAACTGAAGAAGGTGTTACACCATGGTTTCATGCAGGAGAATACAGCGATTCCCTCGCCCTATCTCATATCACCGGAGAACTACCAATTTATTTTGATTTTTTTAAAGATCACCCCAAAGCGAAGTTAGAGCTTCGAACCAAATCGACCAATATCCGTGAACTTTTAAAGCTCTCTCCCCTAGATAATGTTGTCACCTCCTTTTCCCTTTCTCCTAATAAATCCATAAAAGAGTTCGATCTTAAAACGCCCCCCTTAAAGGTTCGTCTTAAGGCGATACAGGCAGTCTATGAAAAAGGACATCGAGTTGGTCTGCATTTAGATCCTATTATTTTTGAAGAGGACTTTGAAAACTCTTATCGAAATCTGATGACGCTCTTAAATGAAGCTATCCCCATTGAAAAACTAGAATATATCTCTTTGGGAGTAGTCCGATTTAGTAAAGCAGTTTTTCATCAAGTTAAGAAAAATTATCCTGACTCTCCTCTTTTGGCCGAAGATTTCATCAAAGGAAATGATGGTAAAATAAGATACAAAAGACCTATGAGATACTGGATATTAAATAAACTAAAAGAAATCTGCCTTGACTTTGGGGCCAATCAAAACAAAGTTTATCTTTGCATGGAAGATGAGGACTAAATATTACTCAAGATACTTTTTAACTCGATAGATATTTCTTTTAATTCTGAAAAATGTTCAATAGTTAAATCTCTTAATTGCTCCTGTCCTTCTGCTCTTTTTATATTCCTATTTGCTTCTCTTTCATAAGTTAAAAAGTGAGCTTTAAGATTTAGTATCTCTCCGGCGAATGGTTCTTTAATAACCTTCATTTCAATTAATTTACCAAGCTTGCCAAATATTAGGCTTAAATTAATAGGAGCATAATTATTTCCTAGAAGATTATTATTAATATTTGATAGTAAGACGGGAACTAATTTCTCTTGATATTTATCATCGGAGTCTTTTAAAGAACCAATTACTCGATCTAAAAACTCCATGCTTTTTCTAGGACGACAGATATCTAAGCTAAATAACAAAGAATAAAAAATATTTAGATTTATGGGGATTTTAGAGTTTAAAATTTCCTGAATTTTTAAAAATGCCTGTTCTGCTTCTTTACGGTTTAGTGACCTTTTAAAAACAAGGTTTAGGTCATCGACAATATCTCCTTTTAAAGAACCCAGAAAAATATCCTGCGAGTTCTTTTTACAGGCATCGTCTCTACTTTCGACTCTCTCCTTTGCAATTTTTAATTCTTTTTTTATTTTGTCTTCTTTAGTTTCTCTCACGATTAAACTATCAAGTTGAATATCTTTGACGATTGGGGCCGGTGGGGGTAAATTGGCCCTGTCCTTGCTCTCTTGAAACGAAACATCAAGACGGGGCAGGGGGTTGGTGTATAGGAAATATCCCAAAAAAGATAAAAGTAAAATGATAACTACCAAGTAAATATTTTTATTCATAAATAATTTATAACATGAAAAATAATATCCTACTAAAAGATAAATCCCTCTTAATATCTGGTTTTAAAAAACTAACGATAAAACTGCCCCCTGAAATTAGAGAGGCCGTTAAAGCTAGAAATTGGTCCCTACTAGATCAAAATGCCTTCCGCTTATGCAATAACGATGGCCTGATTTTTAACGAACTAAAAAACTTCCATAACTTTGAAGAAATAGAACACCTTATTAATATTAGAAACTATATTGATGATGAAGATGGCATCTGGCATGATGATGGATCAAGATATCTGGCCTTTTCTCTTTCCTTAAATTTTGCTCCTGACTCGATTGCCGGAGGAGAGCTTTTTCTACGTAAAAAAAGTAATAAAAATGAAATAGTCACCTTATCGCCCCTCGCTTTTGGTGAAATGATTATTTTTTTAACCGGACAATATAATTTTGAACATAAAGTTGGAATGGTCACTAAGGGGGAACGAATTTCCTTGGCCGGGTGGTGCTCCTAAGGTTAAAATAATAATCATTTGGAGGAATCATGAAATCAATTTTACTTATCTTTTTAGTCAGTTTTTCACTTCCACTTTTATCAAGCACTAAAAAATTTACGGCCGAGAATAAAGCAAATTGGATGAAGGAATATAAGAATTTTCTTAACCAAAATTCAAAACTAAGAATGGGACAAGAAATTCGCCTCTATAAAAAACAACGGCAATTTCTAGCAACCTACTACAAAAATAAAATGACTCATTTAAAAGAGTTAGCAGGAATTCAAAAGAAACTAAAATGGGGTAATAAGAAAAATAATAAAAAAATAATGACACTTATCAAGAAGAAACAACAAGCATTTAAAAAGGTTTCACAAAAAGAAAGAAAGTTATTTTTCCAACAAGATTTAAAAGCAGAAATTAATACCTTTAACCAAAAGATGAAACAAAGAAGAAGTCTCTTTCACAATAAGACAACGAACTAAAGAGCTCCCGCCTCTAACTTTTGAACCCTCTCTTCTAAGGCCTGCATCCGCTGATACATTTTCCCCATTTTAATTTCTAGTGCATTTATCCTTAAAAACTTGGATGAAGATGGCTCTTTTTTTTGGTACCCAAGCTCCGGCTCCTTGTATTCATACTTTTGGGCGAAAAGGATGCTTGCCACCATAAAACTGCCGATTAAGACCCACTTTTTCATCTGCTTCTCCTTGCAATGTGTTGATTTTACCTGATTTCACTTGTTTAAGGGGGAATAAATTAGAAAATCTCCTGATTTTTAAGAAGGCCCTTGCTCTTCGCCACCCGTCGATATATATACAAATACTTAATTTTTAAAGGAATTAACTATGGCACGCTCATGTGATCTTACAGGTAAAAGAAGACTAGTAGGGAATAAAGTCTCTCACGCCAAAAATAGAACCAAGATGAAGCAACAGGTTAACTTACAAACTAAAAGAGTTTTTGATCCTGAATCTGGTGAAACGGTTAAGCTACGTTTATCAACTAGTGCGATTAGAACATTAGATAAGGTTGGATCTCTTTCAAAGTTTCTTAGAAAATACAAACACCTGTATATGTAAAGATGAGGCCGCTATCTTACGGCCTCAATTTCATCAATTACAAATCCCCAATTATTTACTGAAGAATCAGATTTGAATTGGATATCTACGCTATCACCATCTATATAAACAGAAGTTCTATTTTCACCCTGCCCACTTATTTTATCGTAGACAACTCCCTTAGCGGATACTTTAAGATAGTCATAACTTTTTTCTAAATCCATTTTTCGAACTTTTATTCTTAAAAATTTTGCTCCTGGCACACGATAAGACTTAGAGACATTAGAATCAGCTACGTAAGGATGGGCCGATTCAAAGACTTCAACAGCAACACTCTCCCAATCGCTTTCCTTTGGAATGTTTTTATAAGGTCTCGTATTTGAAAGAAGGTTATAGGCATTAAGTCTTCCACTATAGTCTTTTACCTTTCCTCTTAATCGTTTTACCGGTTCTGCAGTAGCAATAAGTCTGTCCATCATCTCTTCATGTGGAATACGTCCTGTTTGAGATATTAAAAGACCTAAGGCACCGGCCACGTGAGGGGCGGCCATAGATGTCCCTGAATAAACTTTATATTTATTACCTTGAACTGTTGAATTTATGTTTTTCCCAGGAGCAGCAATATCCACGGTATTTGCTCCGTAATTAGAAAAACTGGCAATTTTATTTTGAGCGGTTAGGGCACCAACTGAGACAACATTTGGTAGATCATAGCTTGAAGGGTAATGAGGTTCTTCATCAGTATTACTTGATTTATTTCCTGAGGCCGCCACAAATATGATTCCCGCATTTGAGGCCTTCATAATAGTCTCTTTAAGCGCCTCTGAATATTTACCTCCACCCCATGAATTAGACATTACATCGACTTCAGCTTTAATAGCATATTCAATAGCTGCAATGGCCTGGTCAGTACCTCCGCTTCCGCTATCAGACAAAAATTTAATTGCAACGATTGTTACCTCTGGCATAACACCAGCAATACCTGTTTGATTGTTGTGGGCCGCTCCAATAACTCCAGCACAATGAGTTCCATGTCCGTGGCCATCCATTGGATCTCCATCTTCGTTTGAAAAATCATGGCCATAAATATCATCTACATAACCATTTTCATCGTCATCAACGCCTTTTGTTCCATACAGCTCTTTCTTGTTCACCCACATTTGATCTCTCAAATCTATGTGCCTATAATCTACTCCCGTATCAATTACTGCAATTTTAACTCGTTTAGATCCTCTATTGATGGCCCATGCACGAATTGCATTTATATCACTTCCTGCTACCCCACTGGTCTTTGCCTTTGGCTCATTCTCTCCAGTATTTGAAAGTCCCCACTGAGTATTAAAGAATGGATCATCTGGGGAGTTTAAATTACCTTCAAGGGAAACAGATGAGTTTAGCTTTCCTTCATCGATTGGCGTTACAATTCTCCAGATAAAGTTTGGTTCCGCATATTCGACTAATGGATTACTTTCTAAAACGCTAATAATATTTTCTACTGACTTATTTGATGAGGCCGTTACGACTGCAAAGGACTCATTAATAGATTTTTTTATATTTATTGAGGGACTAAGTTTAATTGATTTTAAAGATACTCCTGTTTTTAGTTTTACAATAAATTCACCAGGTATAAATTCTTGATCAAGATTTTTGCTATCTTTTGCAAACGCTAAACTGGAAGATAAAAATAAACTCATAATTATAAAATAATGCATACCTGAGGTCTCCTATGAGGGGAATTAAATTGAATATGCTTAAAGTCTAAGGCCTATAAGGGTACCCCTCCAAAGGCAGGTAAATTATTCCTGACAAGGTAAATTATTCCTCTCATAGGTCTAACCACTTTTTAGGGGAAAATACTCTTATGAGTATTTTAAAAAGCACAAGAGACCCAGTAGTTTTAAAAAAAGTATCCATGAGAATATGGCATCTAAAAGATCATCTAATTGCCATCTTGAAAGCTCGTTTAAAAAACTCTGATGGCGATATCGAGAAAATAAAAGACATTTCAGACTTACAAAAAGAATTTCTTTTTGATGATCAATCGCCTGAACCATCAAAAGAGAGTGGTGAAGCAAAGGAAGGTGGGCCGTTTACCCTTCATCAGCGTAGTATTTCAATACCTGACGATAAAATGGCACATGGACAGGCCGTATTATATGAAATAAATTTTGATAAAATTCACTTTTTCTCTGAACAAAAATTTTATATAGGGTCCACTATATTTTTAAAACTAAATGTTCCCAAATCGCTAGATGTTGCCGCAGTAGTTACAGATTGCAAGTCCTTTGGACTAGAAAGTAAAATAATAAGTGAACTTAAATATCCCTATAGAATCGTGGCAGAGTTTAAGTTTTTTAAGACGGGGCAAAAAACCTTATTTAAGAATTTCCTCATGGCCATTGGACCTAAGTTCGAACAAGAAGTTGAAGTTGAAGTTGAAGTAGAGGAAGAGATTCCTTCAGAACCAGAAGTTGAAAAAGAAAGCGCCTAATTATTTTTCTTTGGCAGCAATTGCAAATTTTTGGGCCCCAGCACTCTTAGCAATATCAATAATTTTCAAAGTTTCTTCCAAACTTGAATTTTTATCCCCTTCAAATATAACTATTTTGTTGCCAGCACTAGTTAATGCCTTGGCAATATTGGACTTTAAATTTTTTAAGCTTGATTTTCTCCCATCTACAAATAAATTCCCACTTTTATCTAGAGAAATCAAAACCCCTTCCTTTTGTTTGCCTTTTGCCGCAGAGGTTGATGAGGGAATATTTATATCAAGACCTGATTGAATATTTACTGAGCTAGTCATCATAAATATTATTAGCAGTACTAGCATAATATCGATAAAAGGAGTCATATTGATATCAGCGATAATATCAGCTTCTTCGTTATCTTTTTTTATGCCAATTCCCATTAATTTTTTTCCACCTTCAATACTAGCTCTTCAAGATTATTTTTGATTCGCAAGTTAAGAGAGTTTATTTGTGATTGGAAAAAATTATAAAATAACACAGCGACTACAGCGACTAAGATACCTGCAGCTGTTGCGATCAAGGCCTCAGCAAGACCTGAGGAAACAACAGCGAAGCCCGTTTTTCCTGATTTGGCCATAGAATCAAAAGATTTAATAATCCCCATAACAGTACCAAATAGGCCTATAAAGGGAGCGAGGTTACCAATGGTTCCAAGGAGCCAAAGAAATCGTTTTAAAACTAATTGGGTTTCAGATAGCTTGCGAGAAATACTTTTTTCCCATTCTTCTTTTTCTAATTTCCTACCTTCTAAAACAGCAAGAAAGGGAGTCTCTAAATAAGGCCTAGCGCTTTTAACAAGGCCTATACATTCGAGTACTTTACCGTCTTCTAAAAGATTGATGACCTTATTATGGAGTCCTTTAAAGTCTTTTTTAAATCTGGATAAAAACCAAACTTTTTCTATAAATACGCCCCAAACCACAACTGAACAAAACAGCAGGGGGTACATGATAAAGCCGCCTTCACTAAAATACTCAATAAATTTCATAATTCACCATTGGGATAATCTATACTAAGGTAAACATTCATTATAAAATGGGTAAAAGTAAACAAGAATTTACCTAGGGAATTAAATGCTAAAAAAACCTAACACATCTCGCCTTATACTGATGTCATTCGCTCTTGTGCTTTGTATTAGTGCCCTGTTCACTGAACTCTTTAGGGCGCCCACATTAAATTCTAATCAAGGACTTGTTCCCAAATCTTTGTTCTTTCAAGAAAATATGCATACTGCAAAAGAAGTTTGGCTTAAAAATCGACTAGGAGAATTTCATTTCAAAAAGTCAGAAGGGCGATGGAATTTAATTGTTCCAAGAAAACTTCCGGCAGAAGAAAAATCACTGGCCGTTCTTTTTAAGACTTTAAAAAATATCAAAATAAAAAAGCTATATCTGAAAGATCCTTTAACCCTCTCTAGTTTCTCTTTAGATACTCCTCTTATGGAAGTTAAAATCATCCACGAAGATGGAGATCAAGATGAAATAAAATTTGGGATGATAGATTCTATTTCAAACTCTACCTATTTGACGGTTTCAGATAAAAACTCCATCTTTCAAATTGATATGCTTGATTACTCCTTAGAAAAATTAGACCTTACATATTTTATAAATCCACGAATATTTTCCCAATCTCCAATGAAAATAACCTCGGTTAAAATTTTTCAAGGCAAAAAAATAAAATTGTCCATTGATCAAAAAGAAGGTCAATGGGTAGGAAAAAATGGACGAGCTTTGGCCATGCCTAAGGTTGAAAAATATATAGAGAATTTAACCAATTTAAAAAGTGATGTTATTTTAGATGAGATGCCAAATAAGGTAAGAAAGAGGATCCACCACTATCTATCAAGGCCTTTGTACACTCTAGAAATTTTAGATGAGGTAGGTACAAAGTATACTTATAATATATCAACTATCATAAATTCCTTTCCCAATCTAAAAATTGAAAGGAAACAATCCTTTATTATCACTGCTTCAAATAGGGAACATCCCTACCTATTAAGTAAGAAATACTTAAAGCTATTCAATAAGCGAGATCGATCTTTTTAATTATTTAATTTCTTTGTGAACAGTGTGCTTATTTTCGAATCTACAGTGCTTTTTAAGCTCCATTCTATCCGGCGTAGTTTTCTTGTTTTTAGTAGTTGAATAACGACTAACTCCAGGTTTACCGCTAGTTCTGCAGGTTGTGCACTCTAAATGTATGATTACTCTAGGTCCCTTGGCCATGGGATACTCCAATTGATTGATTATTCAGTGGCACACCTTACAAGTGTTTGGCTTGCTCTGGCAACTGAAAATTGCTAAGGTTTGTGCAAATTACCATATTAGGAGATCTGGTGAGCGAAAAATGGAATACCCTCACATCCGATAATTGGACATTTTGCCAATATAAGTCTTTAAAATTAAAGGCATTCATCTCTCTTGGAGGAACTCCAGATCAAGATATTGTCTATTATGTAACTTGTACTGATCTAGAGGATAAAAAAGATTTTTTTCAAACTGAGTACCCTGAACTTTTACATGCTCTTGAGGATATCAATAAGCGCTATGGCCACTGGCCACTAGCAGATCTAAGAGCTCCTGATGAAGAAGATGCGGGTTGTGGAAGTTGTAGCGCTCACTGATATTTTTTCCGACCTAAGTTGACAGAGCGACCAAAATTAGCGAAATTACTGCCTTATTTTCAAACCTGCTGTTGTATTAAATCAATGGCCTAGAAGGACCCAAAAATGAAAGACGGAATCCATCCTGAATACAAAAATGTAACTATCACTTGTGTTTGCGGAGCTACTTACGACACGAGAAGCACTGCTGCACTTTCAAAAATAGATATCTGTGGCGCCTGTCACCCGTTTTATACTGGTAAGCAAAAGGTAATGGACACAGAAGGTAGAATTGAGAAGTTCCAGAAAAAATATGGCTCTTCATTCGCTGATAAAATCGCCAAGGCAAAAGAAAAAGCTAAAAAATAAGCTTATCTTTTTTCCATCGGAATATAATCACGTTCATTTTCACCCATGTAAACTTGTCTGGGCCTAGCTATTTTTGAGCCTTTGAACTCGGCCAGCTCTCTCCACTGGGCAAACCAACCGGGAAGTCTTCCAATAGCAAACATGACAGTAAACATATCTGTTGGAATTCCGAGTGCTCGGTAGATAATTCCTGAATAAAAATCAACATTGGGATAGAGTTTTCTATCTACAAAGTAAGGATCCTCTAGAGCAACTTTTTCAAGTCCCTTGGCCACATCTAGTAGTGGATCAGAAACTCCTAGTTGATCAAGAACGGTGTCACATGCCTTTTTAATAATTTTGGCCCTTGGATCAAAGTTTTTATAAACTCTATGGCCAAATCCCATAAGTCTGAATGGATCTTCCTTATCTTTAGCGCGGTCTAAGGCCTTACGATAATCACCACCATTATCTTGAATATCCTGCAACATTTCCATCACTGCTTGGTTGGCCCCTCCGTGAAGAGCTCCCCAAAGAGCGCTTATTCCACCACTAATACAAGCATATGGGTTCGTCTGGGCAGAACCGATTACTCTAACAGCTGAGGCCGAACAGTTTTGTTCGTGGTCAGCGTGAAGAATGAGAAGGACCTCGAGAGCTTTTTTAACTTTCTCAGAAGGAATTTCGTCAAACATCATATTATAAAGATTTTCTACGTAACTTAGATTGGGGTCAGTTCCAATTATTTTTTTCCCTTGCCGGTGCCGAAAGAAACGAGCAGCAATAATGCTAATACTTTCCATCAATTGCCCAAGCACCTCATCCTTATCAATCTTAGTAATATCTAGATTTTCACGAGGGACAAATGCAGAGAGAGCAACAATTGCTGAGGCGGCCACTCCCATAGGATGAGCAGTTTTTGGAAAATCATCTAAAAGATCACATATCCCTACCGGAAGGGTAGGTTCCTTTACTGTCTTTTCAAATTTTTCTAGTTCTACTTTATTAGGAAGCTCTCCATGGTTTAATAGATAAGAGACTTCTAAGAAGGATGAATTATCGGCCAATTGCTCAATGGGATAGCCTCTATAACGTAGAATACCTTTTTCACCATCTAAAAAGGTGATCTTAGATTTACAAGAGCCAGTATTTCCAAATCCATTATCTAGAGTGATATGGCCTGTTTCTGCTCGTAATTTTGAAATATCAATGGCCTTCTCATTTTCTGTTCCCTCAATTACTGGCAATTCAATTTCAGTGCCATTTAATTTAATTTTCATATGATCGACCATTTATCACTCCCCGTGATTTATTTTTTATAAGTTATTGTAATATTTAGGAGAAACTACCCCTAATGATAAAATTATTCAACCCATTAAGAGGGTGTCCAGGCCTTCGGATTATTATGCCAATTCTTAAGTATTTTCAGCTCTTTATCATCCAAATTTGCCACATTTATAATCGTTGAGAAGTCGGTTAATGAATGGAGAGAAATCCCTAAGGAAGGAAGTATTTCTTCGACCACCTTCATTTCATAATTCACTATACAAAAACAGGCGATGGGATCTAGTCCCTCACTTTTTAAAGCTTCTACCGCACCCTTGAGACTTGAGCCTTGATTGACTAAATCTTCGATTAAAATGACCTTCTCCCCTTGTTTATACTCACCTTCAATTTGATTTTTCTTGCCATGTTCTTTGGCCTTTCCACGTACATAAATCATTGAAATATCGAGCTTATCGGCCACCCAAGCGGCGTGAGGAATTCCAGCAGTGGCGAGTCCACATACCGAATCAAACTTAACCTCTGAAGCTTCAATCAATTTGAGAAGCCCCTCAACTACTTGTTTTCTCTCTAAGACATGGGAAAGCAGCTTGCGATTATCGCAATATATTGGCCCTTTCAGGCCCGATGCATAAGAGAAAGGTTCTTGGGGAGATACCTGTACACAGTTGGTTGACAGCAAAATTTTGGCCATTCTTTCTTTCATGGTTTTACTCATATTTTTTGACTACTAACCTTAACATTTGTTAGTGTTACGATGTTAAAAAGTTTGTCAATCTCTACCACCTCAGGGAGAAAAAATGAAATTAAAAAATTTCTTTTTAGTTCTATGCCTTCTATCAAGTTCTGCTGTGTTTTCCGCCCCTCTAAATAACCTAATTTATGGTACGAAATCATTTTCCGGCGATAAATCAGGTCAAGTTAACTACAATATTACCTTCAATAAAAACCTGGCACTAAATCACAGACTTCTGATGACAGCGGCAGGGATCACCATCGCTCCGGCACCTACTGGAAATGCCATGGCATCAAAAGTGGTATTTTTTAAAAAAAGAGGTAACTCACTTTTTTTGTTTGAGGTACTCGACGGAAAGCTAACAACGACTTCTCTGGATACTAAAAAATTCATCTCTGAATTCCCTATCGTTGCTGAAGATGACCTTACTATTACGGTAGATTTCAAAGCAGGGATGAGCACCATCTTCTATAAAAGTGGAATGGGCAGTTCCTCAAAAGAAATACCAATTCAAGTAACTCATAGCTTTATTGATAAAGTTGAGCATAGAGGAAATTATTTATTCATTGATCAATTCATTCATTACCAAATTCCTGGAACCTCAGGAAATGGTGATTGGCGAGTTAAGTTTACTTTCTCTTCTTATGAAGAAAATAAAAATTTCAAACCAAAAAAGAGTTCTAAACTACAAAAGGTAGGATACTTTCATGCTTATCCCATGCTTGATCCTGAAGCAGAAGAAAGAGATGAAAGTTCCGTTGTAAACATTTTACGATTTGATCCAAAAAAACAAGTTACATACTACATCTCGGACAATGTTCCTTCAGAGTATAAGGAAGCAGTAAGAGATGGAATCTTATATTGGAATAAGGCATTTGGAAGAGAGTTTTTAAAAGTTGCCGACCTTCCAAAAAATATTGGGGTTCACGAGCCAGGTTATAACATCGTAGCATGGATGGATTGGAAAACTGCTGGTTTTGCCTATGCTGACATTCAATCGGATCCTCTAACGGGTGAAATTCTTCAAACTCATGTTTATATGACTTCTTCTTTTGCCATTGGCGGAGTTAAAAGAGCTAAAAATCTTTTAAAGAAGATGTTGGCAAAATTTCCGGGAGAAGAAACAACTCCAAATCCACTCGGACTAAAAGGTTTTGAGTCTGCACAGAAGTGTCAATTCCACATGGAGCACTCCATGGCACCTGATGCTTATGTAATTTTAAAAGAACTTGAAGATACCTCAGAAGAAGAAAGTAAGGTTATTATTCATAGATATGTTGCGGATTATATTAGAGAAGTTGTGGCCCATGAAGTAGGACATACTTTAGGTCTAAGGCATAATTTTGCAGCTAGTACTTATACCAATATCACTCACGATAAATGGGATGACCTTACTAAAGTTTATTTCTTAAGTGGTCTTTTACCTGAAGGAATTTATCCAACTTCATCTGTTATGGATTACACACCAAGCTTTTCAGCTGCTATGCAGGGTGGTCTTATAAGACTTGGAAGAGAAGCACTGGCCTATGATAAAAAGGCAATTGAATGGGGCTACAGTGACGACAAAGACTGGGAAGAAATGGATTTCCCACTCTTTTGTACAGATGATCATAAAGCAATTGGAATGTTTCAAGACTGTAAAGTTTGGGACTATCTGGCCAACCCTATTATTGGAAATCATAAATATTGGATGGAGGCGCCCTCCGTACTTGCTTACTCCTTATTTTTAACTTTGGAAGAAGAATTAGAAAAAGCTAAAGGAAAAAAGATTAATAAAGTTTTAAGAAAGGTTCAGGTCTCTCCTGAAGGAAATGCTAAGTGGATGGCCTCAAAGCTTGACCTCATTGTTAAGGCCGCGGCACCAAAAGCAACATTTTTCTCTATTTTTGATAAGTTCTCTTATATTCGTGACCTTAGAAGTGAAGAGTACAAGGCCGAAGTTAAAAAGTTTCAAGAGGAGTCTTTTGCAAGATGGGGAAGTGTTTCGCAAATTATTTTCAAAGACTTAATTCCAGGTAACGATAACCAAGTACCTCTTGTTAAAAAAATGAAGTCTGATTTTAATTTCCACCTTAAAAGATTGGACTTAACAGAGAAGAATTTAAGTGCTGTAAAAAAATTCTACAATAAATACTTTGAATATTTTGAAAAAGAACTTTTACTCAACATTGCAAAAACTGGCCAAAGGTGGTCACTAAACATTGAGGATAAATCCTTAGTTGAGCTAATAACTAAATTTTCAGATAAAGTGCTATTTACTCAAACTGATGAAGTTATCACCTCTTCTAAAGAGGGAAGTAAAATATTCAAACCCTACTTCCAATATCAGTCAGGAGCTAATGACCTTAGAAAACAAGTTGTAAAGTTTTCTAATACTAATTTTTATCCAAAAACTCCTAGTTATAAAAGAACTAAGAAAAAAATCGCAACTGTTTTAGTAAAAAAATACATTGCTGAGAAAGACCGAGTTATAGCTCGAAGAAAGCTTGATGACCTCGATGATGGAGTCTTTGATTGGTATATGGTAGAGGCCGCAAGATTTCTTCCCATCATGCCAAAGATCCTTAGAATGTCCACCATGATGGAAATGCAGGAATTCTAATTGGAATACTCCCCCCCACTCGTTGAAGCAACCATCATAAAGCGCTACAAGCGTTTTTTGGTGGATGTTGAACTTCCAAGTGGCGATATTATTACCGCTCATTCCACCAATACTGGCTCCATGAAAACATGCCTAGAACCCGGTTGGAAATGCCTTTTAAGTTTTCATGATAATCCCAAAAGAAAATTAAAATATGGCCTGGAGATGACTTCAAATGGAAAGACCTGGATTGGAGTGAATACTCACCTTCCTAACAAAATTGTTTTAGAAGCTATTAAAAACGACGAGATTAAAGAGCTTACAGGTTATGAATATATAAAACCCGAATACAAAGTTGGCGATAGTCGCCTTGATATTTTTCTTTCAAAGGGTGATGAGCAATGCTTTGTAGAGATTAAAAATGTAACCCTGCTAGGAGATAAAAAAACAGCACTCTTTCCTGATGCCAAATCAGAAAGAGGACAAAAACATCTTCGTGAACTTACAAATTTAATTCAAAAAGGCCATCGGGGCGTGATGTTTTATCTGGTACAGCGAGAAGATGTGAATAGTTTCATGCCTGCGACTGAAATAGACCCCGAATACAGTCGTCTTCTAAAAGAAGGCCATAAATTAGGACTAGAAATTCTGGTCTATCAATGTGTAGTGAGTAAAGAGGGGATTAAAATAAAAAAAGCACTCCCTTTTAAGCTACCTTCTTAATTAAATCGTGTAGATTATGTCCCTTTTTATTGGAGCGATTTAACTGTTCCTGCTGATTTTGATGTTTGTGGTGTTTTTTTTCCTGACTCAGTGATTTTTTCTTACTTGAATCTAATCCTTTGAAATTACTCGTAATTTGTTTCTTGTTTGTTTTCATAGGCCCTCGTTCATTATAACATATCTCCCCCTGTAGGAGTTAAAGATGAGACTATTTAAGTACCTAATTTTTTTAAGCTTTTTGCCTTTATTTTCTCTGCATGCCAAGACTTTTGTCTATTGCTCCGAAGGAAGCCCAGTCGCCTTTAATCCCCAAATCACCACTGACGGAACCTCTAATAATGCCGTTTCTTATACCATCTACAATCGATTGGTAGATTTTGCTCCCGGAAGCACTGAGATCATCCCCTCTCTAGCAGAATCCTGGGAAATATCTAAAGACAAACTAACCTATATATTTAATCTCAAAAAAGGTGTGAAGTTTCATAAGACAAAATACTTCAAACCCACGAGGGAATTTAATGCTGAAGATGTTTTATTTTCCTTTAACCGTCAGAGAGATGTATTGCACCCCTTTCACAATATAGGTGGAGGCCTTTATGAGTATTTTCAATCCATGGAGATGGGCAAGCTTATTAAAGATATTGTTAAAATCAATGATTATAAAATTAAGATCGTGCTCGCTTATCCCAATGCTCCTTTTTTAGCTAATATGGCCATGCCCTTTATGAGTATTTTATCTAAAGAATATGGGCAACATTTAATCTCAAAAAAAGATGCCGATAAAATTGATCATTACCCTGTAGGTACTGGACCTTTTATTTTTATCAGGTACATAAAAGATAGCCAGATTCGGTATAAGAAAAATATTGATTTTTTTGGAACTGTTCCAGTGATTAAAAATTTGGTCATCTCCATCACTCCTGATGCAAATGTCCGCTATCAAAAGCTTAAAACTGGTGAGTGCCATTTCATCTATAATCCGGCCCCCTCTGATCTGCCTTCCATGAAGGCCAATAAAAAAATAAAAATTGTTCAAGGTGCAGGACTTAATGTGTCCTACCTAGCATTTAATACTGAAAAGAAACCTTTTAATAACAAGCTTGTAAGACTGGCGATAAGTCATGCCTTAAATAAAAGCGCTTATATTAAGGCCATTTATATGGGCCATGCCATCGTAGCAAAAAACCCTATTCCTCCGGGAATTTGGTCATACGATGATTCCATTAAAGATTATAAATACAATCCAAAACTTGCCAAAGAACTTTTAAAAAAGGCCGGTTATGAACAAGGATTTGAAACTGAAATTTGGACCCTCCCTATAAACCGTCCTTACAACCCCAATGGAAAGAAAATGGGGGAAATGATGCAAGCTGATTTAGCAGCGGTTGGAATTAAAGCAAAACTTATTACCTATGACTGGGCGACTTATTTATCAAAGGCAAATAAAGGAGAGCACTCCTTGATCCAAATGGGTTGGACTGGAGATAACGGAGATCCCGATAACTTTCTTAATATTTTACTTGGCTGTGCCTCTATTAAAACAGGCTCTAATTTAGCTAGATGGTGCGACAAAAAATTTAATTCGGCCATTGTTAAGGCCATTAGAGAAAATGATCAGAAAAAAAGATCCATATTGTATAAAAAGGCACAAAAAATCTTTAAAGAAGAAGCGCCGTGGGTTCCTATTGCACACTCTGTTGTTTATCGAGCAATGCTTGATGAAGTACAAGGTTACAAATTATCTCCTTTAGGCCATGATATTTTTTCAACAATAAAACTTGAAAAAAGTAAAAAATGATTAAAAGGTTCTCCTTTAAATTAATCAAAATGTTGCCAACCCTTTTTGGCATCTGTCTCCTGGCCTTTTTAGTCGTAAGACTTGTACCAGGAGATCCTGTCATGACTCTTCTTGGAGAGAGAGGAAATAGTCCTGAAGTTTATGCCCTGATGAAGACAAAGCTCGGGCTTGACCTTCCCCTACATCAACAATTTTTTGTCTATATAAAAGGACTCATGCAAGGGGACTTAGGGAAATCGATTATTACGGGAACAAGTGTTGCTGAAGAGTTTTTCTCCCGCTTTCCTGCCACCATAGAACTCTCTCTTACCGCTTTAATTTTTGCGCTGACTCTGGGAATTCCCCTGGGTGTTCTCGCTGCCGTTAAGAGAAATTCTCCAGTAGATTACATCTTAATGTCTATCTCTCTTGCGGGATACTCCATGCCTATTTTTTGGTGGGGACTTTTACTTATTTTATTCTTTTCTGTTCACCTAGGACTTACTCCTGTTTCCGGAAGGCTTAGTGTCGCTTATTTTGTAGAACCCTGGACGGGATTTATGCTAATCGATACTTTGCAAAGAGAAGTCATTGCAGAAGATGGCCTGGCACCATTTTTTTCGGCCATAAAACATCTAATCCTTCCTGCTTTTGTGATGGGAACTATTCCTTTGGCAATAATCGCTAGAATGACCCGCTCTTCAATGCTTGAAGTTCTCGATGAAGATTTTATAAAAACGGCCAAGGCCAAGGGACAAAATAGTTTTAATATTATTTTTAAACACGCTTTGAAAAATGCCCTCATCCCCATCATCACGATCATCGGACTTATGCTTGGTGGATTAATTACAGGGGCCATTTTGACCGAAACTATTTTTTCTTGGCCTGGAATTGGCAAGTGGATTGTCCATTCAGTAAATCAAAGAGATTACCCCTCAATCCAAGGTGGAGTTTTATTAATCGGTACGTTGGTAGTCCTTATAAATCGACTCGTGGACCTGGCCTACTTATGGGCCAACCCCAGGCTTCGGGGGGATAAATGATAAAATATAGAGGTCTCTCTCTTGGGCTTTTCATCATTTTTATCTTTGTCTTACTGGCCATTTTTGCCCCGATTATTAGCTCTCATGATCCTAGTTCCATCTATACAGATTTTTTACGGATCTCCCCTTTTCAAGAGAAAGGCTTTCTTCTAGGTACTGATGATCTAGGAAGAGATATCCTCTCCAGGCTTCTCTTTGGAAGTAGAATTTCCCTCCTTGTCGGCGCTTCCGTAGTGGCCATCTCTTTAACTTGTGGGACTACCCTTGGTCTTTTGAGTGGTTATTTTAGAGGCACTGTCGACACCATTATTATGGGAGTCATCGATGTCTTGATGAGCTTTCCCAGTATTCTTTTGGCCATTTTGGTTATTTCTATTTTAGGGCCTGGCCTTAATAATGCCATGATGGCCGTTGCAATAGTTGGTATCCCAAACTTCACCAGAATTGTTAGATCAAGTGTTATGGTGGAAAAAAATAAAGACTACCACCTGGCAGCAGTATCCTCTGGTGCCAGCTCCGGAAGAATCATTTTTAAAGAAATATTTCCCAATATTTTGGCCCCCCTAATAGTTCAGGCAACTCTAGGATTTAGTGAGGCCATCCTAAGTGTGGCAGCACTCGGTTTTTTAGGACTCGGGGCCCAACCGCCCCTACCGGAATGGGGAATCATGCTCTCAGATGCAAGGCCCTTCATTGAATCCAATCCCTCCATGGTAACCCTTCCAGGACTTTGTATTTTTTTCGTTCTTCTTGGATTTAACCTAATGGGAGACGGGCTTCGCGACTATTTTGATCCAAAACTCAAGCGAAGATAGAGCAAAGTAGTTTCCTTAAGTTTAAATTTCTTTTCAAAGCATGCGCGTTATTAGAAAATAAACACATTGCACAGTAAATAAATCACTTATTCTAAGGAGGGAATAATGGCGATACCACAAAGTCCCCTAACTGGTATTTTAGAGGAAGATAAGGTCTATATTGATTTTGGCGAACATGAAGGAAAATCTATTTTAGAAGTTGCCGATACCCTTCCTGATTTTTACGATTTTCTTTGTGAAAAAAAACTAAATGGGAAATGTATTATTAGAAGGTCTAAAGATAAATCTTTTAGGCTCTATCTCTCAAATCAAAAACACTAAATACCCCAGGCCATGCCTTGGCCTCGAAGATCAGATACACCAATCAGCTCATCGCCCTCACGGGCAATGGACTGAACTTTACAGCCAAGAGATTTTTCCTTAATAGCATATCCCATATCCTCAAGTTTTCTCATCGTACTGCTTTTAAATCCAGGTTTTTCAATCCTTAGAAAATTTGGTTTCCATTGATGGTGATAGCGAACTAGCTCTTGTGATTGCCTCAAAGAGAGCCCAAATTCGAGGTAATTCAAAATAGTACTCATCACACAAGTTAGGATTTTGGTTCCAGAAGGAGACCCTAAGGCCAAAATAGGTTTATCCTTTTTAAAAACGATAGTAGGAGACATACTGGATAAGGGGGTCTTTTTAGGCCTTATTAAATTTTTAGACCCTCCCACAGCTCCAAACAAGTTTAAATTGCCAACTTTGGTAGCAAAATCATCCATTTCATTGTTTAAAATAATCCCCGTTCCTGGCACCATCACTCCAGAACCAAAATATCCATTAATTGTTTGAGTAGAAACCACAACATTACCATCTCCATCCATAACGCTGAAATGGGTAGTCTCTAAAGACTCATAAAAATTTGGATCCTCACCTTTTAATTCCAAAAACTTTTCTTGATCTATTTTTTTCCGGATACTGCTGGCATATTTTTTAGATATTAGTCCCGTAACCGGAACCTTTTCAAAGTCAGTGTCCCCGAGATACATCGCTCGATCATAAAAGGCAGCTTGCATGGCCTGAGATACTAAGTGAATAGTCTTAGGGTTTTGCACCCCAAGTGTTTTCAAATCATATCCTTCTAAAATATTTAAGATTTGGATGATGTGTACACCACCAGAACTTGGAGGTGGCATAGAAAAGATTGAATGATTCCTATAAGTTCCTTTTATGGGTTCTCTAGACTTTACCCGGTACCCATCCAAGTCCTTTTGAGAGAGAATACCACCTAATCTTTTTGACTCCAAAATAATCGCTCTAGAGACCTCTCCTTTATAAAACCCCGAAGATCCTTTCCGCGCAATAATTTCAAGTGTTCGTGCCAGATCCTTTTGAACTAAAAGATCTCCCTTTTGTTTCAATTTTCCCTTAGTAAAAAAGACTTTTAAATTGGCAGGGAATTTTCTTAGCACTGACTCTTTAATTTTAAGTGCTCTAAAAAGTTCGGGATAAATTTCAAGACCATTTCGCGCCAAGTTAATGGCCGGTTTCATAACTGTTTTTAAGGGAAGCAGCCCATAACTCTCATGGATTTGTATAAGCCCTGCCACCAAACCTGGTACCCCAACAGACTTGATTCCCTTCCTCGACAAACCTTTGATCTCCTGACCGCTTTTATCTAGATACATCTTCTCACTTGATCTATGAGGGGCCCTCTCTCTAAAATCTAAGGCCTTGGGAGTTTTTCCTTTTTGATGATGGAGTAAAAAACCTCCCCCACCAATCCCGGTAGATTGGGGCCTTTCAACGGAGATCGCAAAGGAGATGGCAACTGCGACATCATAAATATTCCCCCCCAGCTCAAATATTTTTTTCCCTGCCAAAGTTGATGCAGGTCCCTGGGTAGTAATCATTATTTTTCTACCCCTAGAGTAGTGATCACTCTTTTTTTCTCCCGGGGCCAGGTCAACAGACCTTAAATGGGAACAAGATGATATTAGTAATAAATAGAGTAAAACCTTCATTAGATAAATTAAGGCCAAAAGATTATATTTAGTAAAGTTTTAATCAAAGAAACTGGGCCGGTCTTTCTCCACCGTTACAAAGCTCTTTTTCTTTTTGCGTGTTATTTTGCTTTTGAAGTCCTGGAATATTCGTTTCCCAACCGAGAACTTTAAAAATCTTATCACCATCAGCATTATGGTCTGGGAGACGAGAATAATAGAGTGAATAGATAATCCCTTTTAGACCTATCTCAATTTTAGCTAAATTTCCTTTTAGAAAATCAGGCCCTATCTGGAAGTTTTCCACAAAAAGCATAGACCAGTGAATTAGAAAGTTTGGCATGATGGCCAGGAGTCCAAATAAAAACTTAAGATCTCCTAAATCGGTATCATTTACTTCTTCTAGTACCAAATCAATGAAATTTACAAAGTTAGTACTAGAAAAACTGGGAAGATCTCCCTCTCCAGGAATCATAACATCGGCCAGTTTTAAAAATCCTTTAAGCTCTCTTTGGTTTAAATATGTTGAAGTCATAACTTAAAACCCACTAATTATGTTTTGTGAGGCCATTATTGATAAGGCCATAATGGTTAATGAAGGATTGATCCCAGGCGCTGATGGAAACACGGATGAATCTGCAATAAATACATTCTTACTGCTGTGAAGATTAAATTCTGGATTAGTAACAGACTTATTAGCATCTGTTCCTAAGACACAACCACCCATTAAGTGAAGACCAATTGCTGTATTCCCTTTAATAATTTTTTCTGCTCCAGTAGACGAAAATATATTATTTATGATTTCGATTCCCTTATCTCTTCTCTTTTTATCTTCTGAGTTTAATTTTTTATCGATAACTGTTCTTCCTTTGTTATCAATAGAAATTTTTCCCGGATTAGTATCTCTAACTGCGACTTCAATACAGGCCATATAAGGGATTTTTCTCATATCACCAACATGGGCCTTACCGTGTCCTGGAATCAACATAGATAAACCGGCCGGTGGAGCAAAAACATTTTCCAGTTTAAACCCCCATTTCCTAAATTTTGGATCATCTGATTTTACTGACTGAAAAGCACTTTTAAAAGAATTGACTGGATCTTTATATACTCCCAAGCTCATATACTGAGGATGAGTATAAAAATTTTCACCTATGGACGGATTTGAATCTTTAAATCCTGACCTTAAAAGCAGAAGTGAATTACCAATCGCCCCCGCAGCAAGAACTAATTTTTTTGCCTTAAATTTTTTCACATCTTTTTTATTTCTTATTCCTGAAATCTCTACACCATCACCACTTGTCTTAATATTTTTAACTTCAAAAAGAGAAACTAATTTTAGCCCCTGATCTAAAGCGCTTTTTAAAGTCGTTACCGGCATACTCTGCTTACTATCAATTCGACACCCAGAGAGACATTCGATACAGTCATTTCCCTTTTCGTATTCACATCCACTTTGCGCTCTCGTTAAGGCCTTAGCACTAAACCCATTTTGCTCCATTCCCTTTAAAAATATTTTAGCATTTCTATTTCTGACATTTTCGGGAATAGTTTGAATGGATATTTTTGATTCTGCCTGGTCATACCATGAGGCCATAT
Organism: Campylobacterota bacterium; assembly: GCA_003650125.1. GTDB lineage: Bacteria > Bdellovibrionota > Bacteriovoracia > Bacteriovoracales > Bacteriovoracaceae > SMWT01. Next base: position 46,460 of record QNFX01000003.1, on the reverse strand, counting down.
CTTTATTATTTAAATAAGAAATAGAACTTTTAGATCGCCAATCCCCGAAGGCCTCTTCATCAAAACGATCAAGTAGCGCCTGGTTAACAATCGAACCACCACCTACAACTTTAGGCCTTAGAAAGGCCAAAGAGGCATTTTTATTGAGCTCGATACCACCAGACCAATACATTTTTGAGGAAGTCACAACTTCATGGGTTGGATAAGTGTCCTTATCTAAAAAAGGCCCTGCCTCAAGCATCAGACATTTCATTCCCTCTTTGGTAAGTTGGTCCGCGATAAAAGAACCGGAAACCCCGGCCCCAACAATAATGACATCGTAGATTTTATTTTCCATAATTTAAAAAAAGCATTGTCCTTCACCACGATAAGTTGGAACTTTTTCCACTATCTGATTTCCAGAAATTAAAGTTATTTCATTAAATCGTTCACAAACTTCACCTGCTTTGGAATGTCTAAAAAAGACTGGATCTCCAAGCTTAATATCGCTACCTGATATCTTAATTGGAGTTTGTACTTCACCGGCCCCTTCATTAGCGGTTAAAGACATTCCTTCAGGTAGATAAGGAGTTGGAAGTTTCTCTTTACCAACAGGGCCTGAAGCAATATAGCCTCCACCATTAGCGGTAAAAACTTGCCCTTCACTATTTCTAGATATTTCAAGAGCAAAAAACATAGCTGGATTAAATTTAAAATCTTTATAGTGATCAAATTGTGTGGGAGAGAAAAGACCGGACCCCATGGCAATTTCATTTACTGAACTATCTTCTGAGGTAGACCTTAGACTTCCTGTTCCGCCACCATTTTTAATGGTGAGCGATACCCCTCGTTCAGTAAGAGAATCCACCACTTCTTTTCTAAGTTTTCGAAGTTTTGGTATAGAGATTTTTTTTAAAAGCCTTACAATCCACGCTTTAACAGGGTTGCCAGGAATTTTATCTCCAAGGCCTGCGATCTGTGCTTCATAGCCCATAATCCCTACAACTTTTACATTTTCAAAATCTTTAATTTTATCAAAAAGATCTAAAACATTTTTGAGAGATCTTAACGAGGATCTATAGACGCCAAAGTTTAATCCGGGCAGGTGCATAGACATATCGATATCAAAGCAAATATTTATCACAGCATTTTTTTTTGCCGCCACTGCTTGAATAGTTTGAACCTGCTCTAAGCTATCTACCATCAAGGTAATAAATTTCCCTTCTTTAGTTAGATTACAAACAGGTTCAATGACCTTTGCTTGCACACTTGGGTAGGCGACAAGAAGATCGTCTAGGCCCTTTTCAGCAAGAAATACGGCCTCTTCAATACTGAAGCAGAGAATGCCCTGAAACTCTGGATAGTCACTTAATAAGCGCTTTAAAATGGGTACTGATCTAATAGATTTAGAAGCAAGTCTAATTTTTTTCCCATCGGCCCGCTTAATGATATCTTCAACATTCTTTTTTAAAAGATCGTAATCTAATATTAATGCAGGGAGTCTTTGACCCTTAAGAATATGCGAATAATGGGAGTACTTTTGCTGTGTCATGAATGGCCTGCAGTGTAGTACAGGCCATTTTAATTGAAAAGAAAAAAGGCCTGTAAATAGGCCTTTTATTAATCGTCTAGGTCAAACATTCCCTTGAAAATATCCACAAGCCCTCTAGTGGTTACTTTTGCGGTTACATCTCCAAGAATATTGATATTAGGTCTAACTGTAAGGTTAACCTGAATATTATAAACTCCATTTTCTTCATCAGTTGAAACGTGAATAAAGCCTATTTTATCCTTTAATCCTCTAGTTTCGTCGAAACTCTTATCCAAAGTGAATTTGTAACTAACTTCTGAACCAGCGATGTTTTCAAGCTTTATGTAATCTGATTTTTCAATAATTCTTTCCCAACCAAAAGGTCTTCGCATTTCATAATCAGAAACATTATGCTGAATTACTTCTCCTCCAGCTATAACCGTTGGCGTAAGAGTTCTAGAATATCTATATCTTACATTTCGAGAGTTTACGACATAATCTGGCCAAGCTTCGAAATCGGTAAATATATCTTCTAATTCTTCGATAGAAGAATATTCATCCATTCCAAGTTGAGCATAGAAATTTACATATACGATTAACTGTTTCTTTCTTTCCCCTGGTAATCTAACTTTTTCCCAGTTATTTCTCACACAATAAGTCAGTGAATTCTCTTCATAACATCCTTCAGGAACTGGAACCATACTTTCCATTCCACCAAAAGCAAGCGAACTCCAAAGAGTCATACTTATCGTAAGTCCAATTAATAATTTCATTTAAATTCTCCTTATAATGTAGACCAAAATTTATCCGATCTTTTACTTTACATCTGCAGCTTGCGTCAACCAATTCTTTAAAAGGGAATAATTCCCCTTCCATAATTGGCCATCTGGTAAACTTAACCTAAAAAATGAATCAACACTATACTTAATATCTTTTGACACATCAGGTCTCCAAATCATATTCTTTCTCAGAAACTTTAACGAATGATGAGTTGAGGGAATTAAAATATTGCTTTCGACCAACCCTTTATCAACATCGTCTAAACTCACTTGGTTAAAACGTCCTAAAACATCTAAAAAATTACTCTGATACTTATCTTCAAAAAGAAGTGGTTTTAAAAGCCCTTCCCAGGTCCCAAGCCTTTCATCTTCTAATATATTGGCCAATATCTTTGAACCAAATATGGCCCCTGGCATTTTAAATGGTTTTAATAAACTATTTACTAAATTAAAGAAGAAATTTTCATCAGATTCTTTTACTACAGGCCTATTATTAAAATGACTTTGATAAACTCTTAATAATTTATGAGTATTTTTTAAAGTGAAGTAATTTAGAAAATCAAAATCCTCAAGGATGGATTTTGCCTCCTCCCCTTTAAAATCCTTCAATCCATCTTTAACAATGGTATCAAAAACTTTATTTAAATCTTCATTTGATAATTTAAAAAAGACCTCTTCATATAAATTTCGAAGAAGATCCTCAAATATAAAGACCGTTCCTTTGCCATTACTCTTGTGAATAGATAAAAATTCATCTTTCAAAAAGTCTCTTACAATTCTTATGACTTTTACAGATTCATGCGAATCTCCCAAATCAATAATAGATTTTTGTAAAACCTTTAAAGCACGGTTAATCTCATCTAAATCAAATTTGCCAATGATATCAGTTAAAGCACGAAGATTCTCTTGTCTCATAAGTTGCTTTAAGGCCTTTGATCCAGGCTGCTTCCAAAATTCCCCATGGGGAACTTGGTTCATCAAAAATTTCAAAAAGAGAGCATAGGTTCCAGTAAAACTGGTAAGCGATTCTATGTCTTGAGGATACGCCAACAATCCTGTCAGAGAATTGATCTGAACTTCATCAACATCTTGAAGAACTTTTAAAATCAACTCAATTGCCGCTACATCTCTATTTTTAAATTCCTTTTGCTTTTTAATTAGGTGATTCATTAGGAAATCTTGAACAATTCCATTTCTCAGGTCTTGATTAACTTTTACTCCTGCACCATATCGGGCCAAGGCATCATCAATTTGTGGGCCCATTCCTAAGGACAAATTGAATAGATAGTTTTGATAAGTATTTATAGCACCAGGAAATACTGTTAAAAACCCTCGATGATCCCTCGTATGTCTAACATAATATTTTAAATATTTTGAAGGCAAGAAACCCTTGCTGTTCATTAGTTCACGGGCCATCAACTCTGGGGATTTTTTATATCTTCTTTTCAGCTTATAATATTTAATATTAGCGCCTAAGTGAGAAAGACCTTTTTTAAGTTTTGGATTTTTCCCTAAAGTATATAAATCTGTTAGGACCTTTTCATGATACCAAGAAGGAAGATTATCATTTAATTCATTAAATTGATTTTTAGTATTTTGACATACTTCCTTAAATTCTGAATCGATGATTTTTATCATCAATGTTTTATCCATCGAGGCCAAAAACTCTGGGGAAAAACTGGAAGTAGATTCATCTATATAAGGACAAAACTTTCTAAGCAAGGCATCAGATACGTTCTTTTTAAGATTTGTAAACCCATTAATTACCTTTCCATCAGCGGTCGTAATGTCTTTAAAGGTTAATGGACATTTAGATTCTTTTCTATTGGAAAGTGTACACTCAGTATCAATGCCAAAAAGAGGCATGTATTTTAGCTTTCGATTAGTCGTAAATAAATTAAGTGTCGTATAGGTTTTAACTACCTCAATCCCTAATGGGCCAAAATCATTTAGCTTGAATTCCCTTTTTTTCCTTTTATCAGTAGGTAATTTATCCCATTGGATATTTCTGTACTCTGCCTCATCCCACTCCATAATTTTTTGATTGATCTCTCCATAAGTTTGAACCCGCCCTTCACTTTTAAGTGATGATGGATATAACTTTTGAAAATAGTTCCAATATTCTTTTTTGGGATCTGTTAAATTCAAATATTTATAATTAATTGGAGCAAATTTTTTCTTCCTTGTTTTTTCAAAATCAACACCTTCTCCAAGGTAAGTTGAATCGGCCATCAAAAAATTTCTGGAATAAAACAAAGCTATTTTTCTTGCCTGATCTATGGAGTAAGGTGTTGTCTTAAAGAACTTATAGCTTGCATTGTTTCCACTTTTATAAGTCTTAAATTTCTTTTCCCAATGGGAATACTCGTTTAATTCTTTAAACAGAATATTTTTCGCCCAATAATCAAATTCATCCCCTTTTGATTCTTTTAAGTTTACACCCATTAAGGTGTCCTCAAAAAGCAGCCTATTAAACCTTAAATAGCTATCACTAAATAGGTCTCTACCTTGTGTGGGGTTCTTACTAATGCCAATTCTATCAAATACATATTGACCTGATTCATCTTTGTCATACGAGAAATCAAGAGATCTTTTCTTTTCTCCTAAAAATTTGAAGTTAAAAGGGAGGTCATCGGCAAACAAAAGAGCATTATTTAAAAACACTCCGTTCATCCTCACTCTTCCGATTAGTTCTTCAACTCTAAACCTATCATCTGTAAAAAAATTAATAACTTCAGGATTTATTTTCTGAGGAAATAGATTAGATGATATAAAGTTTTCAAGAGGTCCGTAAAAGTACGCCCCACTAAAAATATTTAATGCCTTTTTATTGGAGACATTATTGCCTTTAAAAATCCCCGAGAAGGTATCCGCATAAACCTTCAGGTCATCTATTTTTTTAGTTAATAGATTTTCTATAAAATCATGCCTTAAGATTTTTTTTGTTACTGAGTCTTGTTCTAACTCAATATCTAACAAGGCAATTTTCTCGACTGTTAACTCACCTGATGCAATCACTTTATTTATCACATGAGTTAAAACCTTAACTGGAGTCTTTCCTTCAGCAAAATGTGGCCAATGTAGATAGTAGGGATCTTCCTTGAGACGATCTTTAGTCTCCGTTAGGACCTCTAAAACAAACTCCTTTAACGTTTTCGGATTAGGTGTTTCAAATCTTACCCATTCATCATAATCAAGGGCCTTCAGATCTTTAGCAATTAATTTCAAATGATCTTCATCTAGACAGCTATCGTTATATAGATTTCCATCTATTCCCTTGCAGTCGGTGTTAATTCCAATTTTATTAATTATGCTTTCAAAATAAAAAGTAGCAAGTGGTGAAAGTCCATAGGGACATTCTTCGTACGGAAGAAAGTAAACTGAGAGTCCTTTTAAAAGTTCGACTCTATTATTTTGATCAATTTCTCTTAAGGCCGGAAGGTTTAAGTTATTACAACTTGATAAACTTCCTCCATCTAATATTTTTTGTTCGGCAAGGTAGTGTAACCTTGATGAGGCAACTTTTTGATTCAGGGCCTTAACTGCATCAGGGCCGGTCTGATCGATACTTTCGAAAAGTCCATCCATTATAAAGTCAAGATCGGAAACCTTCACTTTACTCTCTTTTCCTTTATCTCCGAGAAAAAAATCAATTAGGGATACCATATTTCGAACAAATCCATCTTGCGTATTTAGGGCCTGCTTCCCACCTCTGGAAAGTCTTTTTAAAGCAGCTAGTCTTTCCTTTGATTCTAAAGTCAAGAAACTTTTTGAAACTTGAGACACCATCTTTCCAAGTTTTCTAACTCGCTCATCCTTTACCTCATCAAAACCTTTAAGCTCCTCTAGGTCGTTATTTGAGGCAACCCCTTCAAAGTCTCTAAGGTCAATATCATTTAAACACTCCCCCTTTTCTCCTCGTGGAAGAGGATCAAGCCATTCAGCAAGACAATCTTGTTCCAGTTGTTTAGGAAAGGCGTATGAATCTTCAAGAGTTAATATTTTTTTTAAGGGATCGTATATATCTTGATTTGCTAAGATTCCATTAATCAATGTAAGGGCCGCATTTTGAAATGTTTCATCTACTAAAAGGGCCCGATTTAAGGCCATAAGATTTTTTATTTCTATCTCATCAACCATCGGAAATAATAAATTTAGCAGATTTTTTGCTCCGCCACTCTCCGCCATCTCAACTAAGAGAGTAACCATCCAATAGGGGTTAAGTTCTGAAGAATATTCTTGAAAAAAGCCAAACCTCTCAGTTAATAATTTTTCAGAGATCACCCCGTCTTGAACCACACCTCTTTCAGTTAGTGTTAAAAAAGACCTTATCAGAGGATATTTATTTTCATCCTTTGTGGGGTTTAATTTAAGTAGATCAGTAAGGGAATCCAGCCCCTCAATCCCTAAGGTTTCAATTATCGAAACTGTTCCTGCCAGAGTTTCTTCCCCTGACTCAGTTTTATTTGAAAGACATTTAGGTATATTATAGAGGAGATTTCCATTAAACTTTAAGTCTTTAGGAAATCTTAGACTTTTACAGGAGAGAAGAGAAGATTCTGTCTTGTAAGGACTATAATCAGTAGAGATCGGCTGATCTGGTTTCCCACAACCAAGAAGAAATAATATGATTAAAAATATAAAATTAAATTTCAACGACAACTCCAGTTATGAAACTAAAAACTTCCCCACCAATTTGGGCACTAGAAATACCTCCAGCTGAATTAACTACGGTATATGATTCATCAAATAGATGGGTCCATTTAAAACCAAGGTTAAATGTTAGTGGCATCTTTACGATTCCCTCTATTTTAGGAAATCTAAAACCTGATCCAAAGTTAACTACAGTTTTATCAGTATCCAACATTGCTAGTGATATTGGATCACTCGGTAATGCCGATGTTTGGTATTCAAAACCAATTTGAGAATTAACATTGCCATTAAAAATGGGTATCCATTCCTTTAATTCAAAACCAGTTCTAACTGTCCAAGAATCTTGGAGTACAATAGGATTTCTTGAGAGTTCACCATTTTCAAGACCGTCAAAAATACCATTATTCATTTGCATAATATTGGCCTTGAATTTTGAGTACTGAATGTTTTCAAGTCCAAAATAAGTTCCAATCTTTTTATTTTTAAAACCAAGTCCCATGCTAATTTTTGCAGGGTCATAAAATGCTAAAAGTTGAGACTCTGCTTGCACTGGTATCATGCCAATACTACCTACTCCCATCCTAATATCTACTTTAAGTTCGGCCTTAGCATTATGTTCGGCCCGATAAGTGGCACCAATTATAAGCTCTTCATCTTTTGCTAAATTTTGTGTCCAAAGGATTCCAGCATAAGGAACGAGAATTGGTTTTAAATCAAGCAGCATCCTATTTTCTTGATCGGTATCAGACATAGCACTTTGGATAGTCCCATCTGCTTTAATCGAAAAGAAGGCCCCTAAACCAATAGAGAGAGGTTCCCATAATTTGATACCAAGTCCGGTATAAATCTCTGGTCTGGCCTGTCGGTCCATGTAGTGTAGATAGTTGGATTCTTTTCCTGAGTAGGCATAAACTTTTGCCAAAGATCCTGCTGGCATTGCCCCAGAAACCCCAAAGGAAATTCTTGATCCAAGTGGCAGAGTCATTCCAAAGGTCAGCCCATTCATATTACTGGCATTTGAAGCACTGTAAGTATCTTGAGTCAGTCCGGAAGCAGCAGGATCACTAAGCACAAGCTTGGTATCTTCAAGATTTGGACTATTAACTTGAATAGAAGTATCCATCAAAGTCTTTTTAATTTTTGTTAGAGAAGCAGGATTACCTTTTGAAGCATAAGCACCACCATCGGTAAGGTCCGCTGCGCCTCCTAAGAAAATATTTCTGGTACCAATTCCAAACGAGTCTGTAAGCGCTGCAAAGGAGTTTTGAAAAAATAGAAAACATAAAACAATAAAAATTTTATTCATAAGAATCGTTCCTGATAAAAAATGGTCCATTAAATTTAAGTAGCTAAAAATACTTGATGGAATCTTTTAAGGCAAGCAGTGAATATAAATTACAATCCCATAAGTTATTGAAAACAAAGGGTTTTACTTGTGTGTCTTTAACAAATTTTGGTAAACTTGCCGTAGCTTATGACTTGTTGCCTCTGATGTAAATTTTGTTACATATTCCAGGCCTTTTTGAATCATTTCGTGGCGCAACATGTCGTTGCCTAGCACCGTCTTTATCGCTATGCACAATTCATCCGGCCCATGGGGGTCAACATAAATCGTATTTGGGCCTCCGGCCTCCGGAAAACAAGAGCCCTTAGTAGTGATAACTGGAACGCCACTAAACATCGCCTCAACAATGGGAAGTCCAAATCCTTCAAAGAAACTTGGGAATACAAATAGGTGAGCATTTTGATAAAGGCCTGGAAGGTCGGCCAAGGGAACAAAATCGAGAAACAAAATTTTTTCCTTTATGCCAAGGTCTATAATTTCTTTTTCCAATAATTTTTTATAGTTCTCTCCTCTGCCAACAATTACCAACGGCATAGCTGTATCAGTTTTTTTATAGGCCCTGATTAAATTTATTACATTTTTATTCACTTCTAGGGCCCCTACATAAAGAATAAACTTGTCTGGTAATGAATATTTTTTTCTATAATCGGATTTGGTCTTAGCATTTAATTTCTTATAAAAAAGAGGATTACAACTTTGATATAAGACCTTAATTTTCTCTTGAGGAATATTTAAAAATTCTATGATATCTTTTTTTGTTTGTTCACAGATGGCAACTATCAAATCTGCTCTATGACAACTAGAACTGAATTTCCATTTATACACTTGTCGATCAATCCAAGGGAAATTCTCAGGATAGCGTAGGAATAAAAGGTCATGGATCGTAACCACCTTTTTTATATTTTGCTTCTCTATAAAAGGTGGGATTTCATGACTTAGACCATGATAAATATCTAAGTCATATTTTAAAAGATCTTGCCCTAAAAAGATACTTCTCCACAGAGTTGGAAACCTCTTAAAAAACGACTTTTCTGGGGTTATTACCTTTAAATCGAGATGGTTTTTGATCCAGGTTTTATCACTAAAATCTGGGGTAAAAAGATATAATTCATCCTTGGGGTAGTACTTATCGAGTCCTGAAATCAGAGTTCTGGAATAATTCCCCAGCCCCCTGAAATTGTGAAAAACTCTTTTTGCATCGAAACCGATTCTCATGTGGTGTTGATATAAAAAGGTTTATAATTTGAAAAGGATTTAATTTACAATTTTCTAATTAATAACTTCTGCCCTACTTTTATTTTCGTACTCTTAGTATCATTTAAGGCCAAAAGTTTTCTTACCGAAATTTTAAACTTTCTAGATAGCCGAGATAAGGTATCTCCCTTTTTTACATGATAGTGCTTACTTTTTCTTCTGGCAGATCGTTTTACACGGGTAAGGGAGCTTGCAATTCGGGATAAATATTTACTACTACTTTTAGGAATAAATAATTTAAAAGTTTTTTTTCCTACCACCTTTACTACATTTTTTCTTATATCTGGGTTTAATTTTAAAAATGTGAGCCTATTTATTTTAAGTTTTTGTCTGATTTTTTTTAAGTTTGTAGTTCTCTTGATATCAACAGCGTAGGCATTATAAAATATATTGGTATCTTTTTTATGATATTTCTTAAATCTTTTTGCCACATCCATGGCCGCCACTACTTTCGGAATATATAAGGTGGTTTCTTTAGGAATAAGTTTCTTTTTCACTAGTACTCGATAATCTCTGGTCTTTCCTTTTCTAATGGCATTAATAATCCTGTATTCTCCGGCATTGTAAGCACATAAGGCCAATTCCCAACTGCCAAAAATATTGTAAAGATCCTTAAAGTATTGGGCCGCTGCCCATGTTGCCTTATATATACTTTTTCTTTCATCAACATACCGATCAATTCTAAGGCCATATCTTTTTCCAGTTCCTTTGATGAATTGCCATGGCCCTACTGCATTTGCCACACTTTTTGCCTTAAGATAGAAACCACTTTCTATCATCCCCACATAATACAATTCTTTAGGCAGTCCATTCATCTTAAAAATATTTTCCACGATACTTTTAAATCTTGCCCCATTTTTTAAGAATCTTAAAAATCCCTTTTTCCGTTTAGTTAAAAAATAATTTTTCCAATAATTGTAATGATGCTTATGATACCTTAACCCGAGCGAATTGCTTTTAGCTTTAAGCGACCTCGTTTTAGTCACCGGTTTTACTTTGTTTGATTTTTTATGGGCCTTAACAGATGAACACCCAATTAGAAGAAAAAATATAATTAATAGGTTTAATCTCATAGGCCTCACTTTTAATGATTGTAACCTAGAGTTTATTGGGATTTGAAACCATTTCAAGGCGGAAATATCCCCTAAGGTCTAATTAGCTTAAAGGATGTGATAATCTTTTAAATATGATTTTTAAAATTAATTATCTATTTAATATCATCTTTATTCTCCCTCTTTTGTATCTTATGGGCCGCGGATTCCAATATTTCTTTTTAAATTTAAAAAGGGAAAATGCTAAAGTTGACTTTGATGATTTAGTTAAACAAAAAGAGCAACTATTAATGCTCACTTTAGACAAAACCACTCTAAATGAATCCTGTAAAACCTTTACCGCCTATCATCAACTAGACTCACCAGAACGAGACAAGATTTTGCAAATTTTCAAAGGGCTACAATGGGGAGAAGGCCCATTTCAAAGAGAGGTCATTGAACTTATAAATAAGGAATTTGGAATAAATTATGACCTTTTAATTATTACCAATTCTTTTAAGCTTTTGATCAAGCATGATTTTTTAATTACTCAGGACAAATTGCCAGAATATCAAGAACTAGTGAAGTTAACCTCACTAGTTGCTCTTTATAAAGGCCTAATGATCAAGGAATATCAAAATAGTTTTGCTAAGAAGAAAAAGATAAAAGCTAAATATTTAAAAGAGGCCTTGGTTTTTCAAATAAACCAGGGTGAGAAAAAAAAGCTAACATCAAAAGAATTCGATCAAGGACTTATGGCGCTAATAAAAAAAGGTCCTGATATTTTTAAAGAACTACTACTTTATATAAAAGTTATTGATAAGCTTGCCATAATTAATCCCTTGAAATCTAAGAACGACCTGAGTGGGGCCTTAAGAATTATGGGGTTAAAAGAAAATTCCAGCAAAAAAGAGATAAAAAGACGTTATAGAGATCTTGCCCTGGCCCAACATCCAGATACTTTATCTGATGTGGATGTCCCCCCAGACCTGTTAAAACAGGCCAATGAAAATTTCAATCAAATCAATCTTTCTTATAAATTGCTACTGAAAAATATCACTTGATATTTTTTGCCACCATCTCAGGGCGAATATCAACCATACATTTTTGATAGACTTTTTGAGAACATTTACCTCTTCCATCTTTACTACAAGGTCTACAAGGCAGACTAACTTCTAAGGTTTTAATATGTTCTCCAGTGGAAAAACCAAAAGCTGTGGGCCCGATTAAGGAAAGTCCCTTAACCCCGATTAGATCAGCTACGTGAATTATTCCGGTATCGGCAGAAACTATAATTTTTGAGTTTTTCACCACTGCCATACTTTCCATCAAAGACAGTTTTCCTGCCATGTTTTGTACACGACTTGGATCTATATTTTCCAACTCCTGACAAAAAGTATCAGCAGGACCTCCAAGAACCACAAAGTTTTCATGAGATAGATTGCAAATTAATTTTTTAAAATGACCTAGCGGCCACCTTTTCATTTCCCAGGCGGCAGAGGGGACCAAAGAAATAAAAGACTTAAATTTGGGACTAATTTCGGGGAGTTTTAACTTACAAGGAAGTGTTTTTTGTTCCACGCCCCATTTCTCTAAAGGTTTGAGGTAAGACTTCATTCCTCGATAAGGTATCGGAAAAAAGTTTTTTCCCAGATAAAACAAAGCGAATCTCTTTAACCGCTCTTTAGGCCTTTTTAAAAAATTAGTTTTAGAAAATAGCTTTAAATAAATAGTTAAAAGAGTTGATCTAAGATTTGAATGAGCATCATAGATGAAATCAAAGTTTTCATTCCTTAAATTTTTTGCCAATTTAAAAAGTTCAATTAGACCTCTCGCTCCTCCGAGTTCCCAAACCTTATCAACTCCTGGGTGAGAAGATACAACGTCTTTAAAGTCGCTTTTAGTCGTCCAGTGAAGCTGTGAGTTGGGAAATCTAGTTTTAAGAGGATTTACACAAGCTAGACATTGGATAATATCGCCAAAGCTAGAAAATCTGATTATTAAAATTTTGGGATGCATTTAAAAATTATATGATTCAATCTTGGCCAAAAAATCATCCATATCCTTTTGGGCCTCATCACACCTTTTCTTCCATTCATCATGGGTAAGGTTTGAATCACGATTTAAAAGTAATTTTCCAAAGTTTTTATTTTTATCTGAAAATTCCTTTAATAGGTTTACTGATAATTCTTCATCAGAAAGTGTTTCAAGTATTTCTAAAATCTTATCTGTATTCTGCGTATCAATCACTTTTAATTCCCTTGCAAATTAGCGCTAATTTTCTTCCCTTTCTGCACATTTATCATGTCATAGATAATGTTCATAGATTCTTGCAAATTAAGGTCCGTCCTAATTCTTTTAACCCAATTTTTCTTCTTCTCATCAAATTCTGTCTTCCAATTTTCCTCATCTCCAGGCCTAAGTTTTATCGCCTGTTTTAGAGAAGCTTCAAAATTAGAGATCAGAATATTTTTATTTTCCTTCTCAATTTTAAAAGACTTAATTTTTTTCTTATTCTCTTTCTCTTCCTGTCTGGCCTTGGAAATATTTAAAGAAAAATTAGTATCATCCATCTTTTTTTCTAAATACTTAATACTGTCAACCAACTTTTTATATTGTGGGTTGTTTTTTACTCTTGCATCGCTTCTTTTTTTCAAAATATCTATTGAGTAATTTGCCTTAGTCCAAGGGGTATAAGGTCTGGCCCCAATCCGATCCCATGGTAGTGAATTATCTAAATCCTGCTCCCGAGTCTTTGTATAGCCAAAAGGATCAGGCAGGATAATATCTGGAGTGACCCCTTTATATTGGGTGGAAATCCCCGTAACTCTATAGAATTTCTGGATAGTAACCTTTAAGGCCCCCATATCTTTACCAAAAATACTAAGTAGCGGGCCTTGATTTAGATTGAGTACGGCCTGGACTGTGCCTTTTCCATGAGAATTCTCTCCCCCTACAATAAGCGCCCTTTTATAATCTTGCAGGGCCCCGGCCAAAATCTCAGAAGCGGAGGCAGAAAATCTATTCATCATAACTATAAGTGGGCCCTTATACATAATAGATGGTTCATTATCTTCAAGAACATCAACCCCTCCCTTATGATTTCTAATTTGAACAATGGGACCATCTTTAATAAAAAGGCCAGACATTAGCTTGGCATCTTCTAGCGCTCCTCCACCATTATTTCGAAGATCTAAAATTATCCCATCTACTTTTTTTCTTTTCAGACGATTAATTTCTATCCGTACATCTTCGGTGCAATTTCTCTTATTAGCGTTAAAGTCTCGGTAGAACTTAGGTACTAGAATATAACCTATTTTCAGTTTTAGATTTTTATCTTGTAAAACAGAGGATTTAACAAATGAGGCAGCAATATGGACAACATCTCTAGTGATCTCAATAGTCTTTCTGCTACCATCAATTTTTTTAACAAAAAGTTTTACCCTCGTTCCTTTTTTACCTCTAATATAACGAACGGCCTCGCCGACTCTCATTCCCACTAAATCTTTTTTAACTCCATCTTCTTGGGCAACCATCATAATTAGATCGTCTACTTCTAAACCTTTCTGCCTCCAAGCGGCCCCACCAGGAACAATTTCGATAACTTTTATATAGGCACCATCTTCTTGTAAAACGGCCCCAATCCCCTCAAGACTACCAGAAATATCGATATCGAAATCTTCTTTTTTCTGTGGTGCTAGATAATTAGTATGCGGGTCATATACTAGAGAGAAAGCATTTAAAAACTCTTCTAGATAAACATTATTTTTTCTTTCTAGTAGTCTTTTAAAAAACTTCTCATATTTCTCGCTGACTCCATCTTTTGCTTTGGCCCTCATTTCTTTATCTGTTAATTTCTTTTCTTTTTTCTTTTTCTTTTTCTTTTTCTTTTTATCTTTATCTTTTTTGTTCTCACTTTTCTCTTCTACCATGGCCATATATCTGATTAAGACATCATGCTTAAAGAGTTTGCGCCAATAATCTTTAAGTTCTTTTTCAGTAGTAAAAAAAGTTCTTTTTTCTTGATCTAATTCAATTGATTCAGTCTTAGAAAAGTTAAAGTTTTTTTTGAAAATTTTCTCACGATAAGACTCAATATTTTCAATCCTTTTTACAATGGCCTTCTTGGCCTCCTTCAAAAAGGAATGTTTACCGGAAATTAATTGATCATCTAAATCTTTTTCGTATCTCTTTAATTTAGCTATATCTTTTTTTAATAAAAATGTTTTGGAATAATCCATCCGTTTAATAAATTCCCCGAAGGCCTTCTTAGAAACATCATCATCAATTTTAAGTCCTCTATAATGATAATTTTCTAAGGCATTTTTTATAATATTGCCTATTAACTGGGCCTTTTTCTGATCAGAATAGCCAAAACCCTGAATTGTGATAATTAGTGAAATAATAAGAACGGCAAATTTAGTCATCAACATCTCCAAAAGAAAAGAACCTCTATTTATAATAAGTCCCTAAGGAAAAAGGATAAAGCAAAAATTAATCTTTGGCCTCAATGGGATTAATTTCCCCCTTAAGATTGACATCATAGACCATTGCCTGCTCTAAGCATTTAATCAGGTTTTCTGTATAGGGATGATCTCTTGTAAAGTCATTCCAGTACTTTTCATTGGGTCGAATAATCGGGTGCTTCGGAGCAAAAAGGCTACAGGCATCATCGTGAGGAATAATTGAGGTCTCGTAGGTACCTATTTCTTTTGAGACTTGAACAATTTCCGCCTTATTAAATCCTATTAAGGGTCTAAAAATGGGTCTTTGTGAAACCTGATCAAGCAATGCGATATTTCCAATAGTCTGGCTTGATACCTGACCCAAGGCGTCTCCTGTTAGAATTGCCTGGGCGCCTACATTTTGTGCCAGAAGATTAGAACAATCGATCATAAATTTTCTAAACATTACTGTGCGATATTCTTCTCGAACTTCTTTAGTTATTATTTTTTGAAATTCCCCAAAGGGAATTATATAGAGCTTACATCTTCTTTGATATTTAGAAATAATACTGGTTAGTTTTAAAATTTTATCCAGAACCTCTTCACCCACAAATGGGTAAGAATAAAAGAAGGCAAAAGTTTGCTTACAACCTCTTTTGGCCATAAGAAAACTGGCCACAGGTGAATCAAGTCCCCCTGATAGCATAGTTACAAGGTGGCCACTAGCACCTAGAGGTTGCCCCCCAATCCCCATTAATTTCTTAGTGGATATAAAAATCGAGTCTGGAAGAATTTTTACTTCCAAGCTTACTTCTGGATCATGAACATCAACTTTTATATCCGGAAAGTTTTCTAAAAGATGATGTCCAAGCCATCTATTAACTTCCATAGAATTTTGAGGAAATGTTTTATCTGACCTGGCAGTAAAAACTTTAAAAGTGAAATTTTTATTTTTTATTTGCTTAAACTCTTCTATCGCCTCAGCAAGTACTTTATCTAAATCTTTTTCAACTTCTCGGGCCAAATTTATAGAATGAATACCCGGTATGGATTCCAAAGCTTTAATTGTCTCGTCGCTAAAATTGGTTTCAGATTTTATCACAAGTCTTTGCAATATATTAGAAAAATCAAGATTTCCCTGATGGTAACTCTTTAGAACATCTTTTGCATGTGTTTTTAAAGTTTTAAAGTAAACATTTCGGTTTTTACCTTTCAACCATAATTCATCAACATTAATTAATATTACATTATACATAATTATTTTTTCTTTAAGAAGGTTAGATCGTTTAATATTTCTAAAACTTTTTCTATAAAAAAGTCTATACTTTCAAGTTTAACTATTTCACTAAAAGACACTCTGATAACATTTTTATGATATTTTTCATCTATTCCTAAAGCTTGAAAGGTTGGATTAAAACCTTTCACTTTGGAAGAGCATGCTGAAGAACTTGCGACAAAGATATCGATCATCTCAAGATGTCGTACTAATACATCACTAGGTAATTCAGGAATAATCATAGTTAAGATAAAAGGACCACCGTAAGGAAAAGGAAATAAAACCCCAGGAATATTATCTCCAAGCATTTCTTTAACTTTTTCATAAAGTATTTTTACATATTCAAAATGTTTCTTTTGGTCATGCGATATCTCTTTGTACGCCTCATAAAAAGAAAACATTAAAGGGCCGGCAAGGGTTGAAGACCTAAGTCCATACTCCTGCCCGCCACCATCAAGCAGAGGATTAATCGTTTTATTTTTTAAAATATAAAGGCCTGAAATCCCCTTAGGCCCACCAATTTTATGTGCCGAAACGGAGATTGAGTCCACTTCTGCTCCACTTAAATCAAGGGGGTACTTGCCAAAACCTTGTACCGCATCCACATGAATAAAAACATCTGGCCTGGTTTTTTTAATTTTTCTAGCAAGAGAAACAACATCTATATAATTACCGCTTAAATTATTCACATGAGTTAAAATAATTAATTTAACTGACTCATTTAATGAAAAAATTAATTTTTCCTCATCGACTCTCCCATAAGAGTCGGTAGGAATACCAACAATCTTCACCCCAAATGTCTCTAGTGTTTTTACCGGTGCCAAAACACTGGGATGATCTCCAAATGAAACCCATACCTGATCACCTTTTACATAATCGAGTCCCTTAATCACCATATTATTTGATTCGGTTGCCGAAGAAGTAAATATAAAGTGATATTTATCGCCATTTAGAGATTTAATAAACCCTTCTCTAATCGCTTCAATCTCTTTATTAATTTTTCTTCCCAACTTATGAGATGAAGAAGGATTGGCAAAATCATTGGTAAATTTTTCTTTTAATACTTTAAGTGCCTGTCCCCTAACGGGGGCCGTGGCAGCATAGTCTAGATAAAGCATGAGGCCTACCTTTTATGTAGATGTTTTTCCCAATTTAGGGCCGACTCAACCATAAAGTTAAGGGAATCATATTTTGGAATCCAACCTAGTAAGCTTTTTATCTTTTCTGGGTTAGACATTAAAAAAGGAGGATCACCAGCTCTTCTATCTGCTGGATTTGCTTTAAAATCTACACCTGAGACCTCTTTCATGGTGGCGACAACTTCATTAACTGAATGACCAACACCATAGCCACAATTTAGAACATGTGATTTTTTTTCCTTAATAAGATATGCGAGAGCATCTAAATGGGCCTGGGATAGATCTGTTATATGAATATAATCTCTTATACAGGTTCCATCGGTCGTATCATAATCAGTACCAAAAACTTGCAGTTCATCTATTTTCCCTAAGGCGGTCAGAGCTGCTCTTTTTATCAAATGAGTACATATAGGAGAAGATTGGCCAATTCGTCCATCCGGATCCGCACCCGCCACGTTAAAATATCTCAAGGTAATATAATTAAAATCTTCCCATGCCTTAGAAATATCCTCTAACATCCACTCAACCATGAGTTTGGATCTTCCATAAGGATTAATAGGGTTAACCGGGTCATTTTCCTTAACAGGTCGATTGGCCCCTTCTCCATAAACTGCAGCGGTTGAAGAAAAAATGAAATTTTCAACCTTATGTTCTTTGCATTTTTGCAGAAGTAGCAAGGCATTGGCAGTGTTATTTTTGTAATACTCTAATGGTTTTTCTACTGACTCAGGAACTACAATACTTCCCGCAAAATGCATGACTGCATCTATCTTGTGTTCCATGAAAATTGAATCAAGAAGCTTTCCATCGGCCAGTTCACCGACTATAAGCTCACCATAGGTTATCGCTTCTTTATTTCCAGTCGAAAGATTATCTAAGATTAGGATCTCGTACCCATCTTCTCCTAAAAGCTTGACCACGTGGGAGCCAATGTAGCCGGCCCCTCCAACAACTAGAATTTTATTTTTCATTATTAATTCGCCTTAAAACGTATTGTAAAATCCCGCCGTTTTTAAAATATTCCATCTCTCCTGCAGTATCGACTCGAGATATAAGATCTACAGAGTCTGTCGTTCCATCTTCTCTTTCGATAAACATGGTCATATTAAAACCTGGAGTTAAGGATCCAGAAGTTTCAAGCGAGATAAATTCTTTTCCTGTTAAGTTAAGAGTCTTTCTTGTTACCCCTTGCGGAAACTCAAGTGGCATAACTCCCATACCGATTAAGTTTGATCGGTGAATTCTTTCAAAGCTTTCACAAACTACGGCCTTTACACCTTGGAGAAGGGTTCCCTTTGCCGCCCAGTCTCGAGAAGAGCCAGTTCCATACTCTTTTCCCGCGATGATTACTAAAGGAGTATTATCTGCTTGGTACTTCATAGATGCATCATAGATGCTCATCTGTTTATTTGATGGAATGTGAAGAGTATAACCACCTTCAACACCTGGAACAAGTTCATTTCTAATTCTGATATTGGCAAAAGTTCCTCTCATCATCACTTCATGATTTCCTCTTCTCGATCCAAAAGAGTTAAAGTCATAAGGTTTTACCCCATGTTCAGTGAGATAAACTCCTGCCGGGCCATCTTTAAGTATTGAACCAGCGGGAGAGATATGATCAGTTGTAACTGAATCACCAAGCAGTGCTAAAACTCTCGCTTTCTTAACTTCAAAAGTATTTTTTACTCCTTCATTAATATTATCAAAAAAGGTAGGCCTTCTTACGTAAGTACTTTCCTTGTCCCATTTATAGAGTTCACTGGTGGTGGTTTCCACCGCTTGCCAATGCTCATCTCCATCAAAGACGTTGGCATATCTTGATCTAAACATTTCAGCATTTAAATCATTGTGTAAGGCCTGGTTAACTTCTTCACTAGAAGGCCAGATATCTTTTAAGTAAACATCATTCCCCTCTTTATCTTTTCCTAGAGGCTCTTTAACAATATCCAGTCTCATGGTTCCTGCTATTGAATAAGCAACAACAAGAGGAGGTGACATCAAGTAGTTGGCACGAATATCTGGACTAATCCTTCCTTCAAAGTTTCTATTTCCAGAAAGAACAGAGGTGGACACAAGTTTGTTTTCATTAATTGCTTTTGATAGCTCTGGAGCTAGAGGACCTGAGTTTCCAATACAGGTAGTACAACCGTAACCGACTAAGTTATATCCAAGAGCATCCAGATGCTCTTGGAGCCCCGCTTTTTCCAAATAATCTGTAACAACTTTTGAGCCTGGGGCCAGAGAAGTCTTAACCCAAGGCCTAACAGTGAGCCCTTTTTCATGGGCCTTCTTCGCCAGGATACCTGCCGCCAGCATAACTGATGGATTTGAGGTGTTGGTACAAGAAGTTATGGCAGCAACCATGACATCACCATGGTTAATGGTAAAATCCTTTCCTTTGACGGCCACTGGTTTGTCTTCACTTACCGCAAATTCCTCTTTTAGCTCTTTTTCAAAAGCAGAGGACGCGTCGCTTAATAGAATTCTATCCTGCGGTCTCTTAGGCCCTGAAATACTGGGGAGAACAGTGGAAATATCAAATTCTACCACTGAGGTGAAGACAGGGTCTGAATCATTTTTATCGGCCCAAAGTCCTTGCTCTTTAGCGTATGCTTCAACAAGCTTAATAGTTTTTTCATCTCTACTAGAGAGTTTTAAATAATCAATGGTCTTTTCATCAATGGGAAAAAAGCCACAAGTTGCTCCATACTCTGGGGCCATATTAGCAAGAGTCGCTCTATCTGCAAGAGAGAGGTCTCTCATCCCAGGCCCAAAAAATTCTACAAATTTCCCGACCACGCCATGTGCTCGAAGAAGTTCAACAACGTAGAGAACTAAATCTGTTGCCGTTGAACCTTCAGGAAGTTTTCCTTTTAGTTTAAATCCTACAACATCGGGGATTAGCATAGTTACTGGCTGACCTAGCATTGCCGCTTCGGCCTCAATTCCTCCAACACCCCAACCTAATACGGACAGCCCATTAATCATGGTGGTGTGACTGTCGGTACCGACACAAGTGTCTGGATAAGCAAAAGTTTCACCATTTTCATCTTTGGTCCAGACCACATTGGCAAGGTATTCAAGGTTTACTTGGTGAATAATTCCAGTTCCCGGAGGAACAACTCTAAAGTTTTTAAATGCCTTCTGGCCCCACTTTAAAAATTGATATCTTTCTTTATTTCTATCGTATTCAACTTTAACATTTTCTTCAAAGGCCTCTTTAGTTCCAAAATTTTCGACAGAAACTGAGTGATCAATAACTAGGTCCACTTGAGAGAGAGGATTAATGTCTTGAGGCATTCCCCCTAAAGCAACCATTCCCTCACGACAAGCAGCAAGATCTACAACACCAGGAACTCCGGTAAAATCCTGCATGACGACTCTAGCGGGATAATAATTAATTTCTCTATCTGATGTTTTATTTTTAACCCAGTCGTTTAGGGCCTTTGAGTCTTCAAAAGTTACATTTATTCCATCGTGATTTCTAAGTTGATTTTCAAGAAGAACCTTTAAACTTTTTGGAAGTCGATCAATGTCTGTTAGGCCTTTTTCTTTGGCCGCGGCCAGACTATAGTAAGAGTAAGACTTATCGCCTACCTTTAAGGTCTTTTTAAATTCATCCATAGTTTTTCCTCGAAAGATTGTGTCATTTTAAGAATGGCCCAGTATAGAAGATTAAGACCAAATAATAAAGGATTTGACACGCTACAAAATTGTACTTTCACTGATTAATGCTATACATAATCCCCTTATGTTGGAAACAGATAATCTCTTTAAGCGAAAGCGGGCCATTGAACCCTTCAGTTTTAACCAGGAGGTCGCTGATGTGTTCGATGATATGGTGGAAAGATCAGTCCCCTTTTACAAGGAGATCCATAAGATCATCCTAGATGTTCTAGGTAAATCCTTCATGCCAGGGGATCGAATCTATGACCTTGGTTGCTCTACAGGAACCACCATAAAAATCCTCCATGATTTCATTAAAGAAAAATTCCCCGATCAATATTTTGAGATAGTAGGTGTCGATAACTCCCAGGCCATGCTTAATAATTGCCAAAAAAAGCTTAGTGGAATCTCAAATGCCACTCTGACATGTGATGATCTGGAAAAAATAGAGCTTGGGCCTTCAGGGCTCACCGTCATGAATTACACTCTCCAATTTATTAACCCTATAAAAAGGCCGGAACTTTTAAATAAGATCTATGACTCCCTTCGCCCGGGTGGCGTTTTTATTTTAAGTGAGAAGATAAAGGCCGAAGATAACTTTATTGATGATTTGCTAATTGATCTCTATTACGATTTCAAAAGAAGAAATGGTTACTCTGAGCTTGAAATAGCCCAAAAACGAGAGGCGCTTGAAAACGTATTAGTTCCCATCACTCCAAACAATCAAATTGAACTTTTAAAAATGGCCGGATTCTCCCGTGTGGAGGTCCTGTTTAGATGGTATAACTTTGCCTGCTACCTGGGGGTCAAATGACCCAATATCTTGAGGGCCATGCAAATATTGACCTTGAATCTATTAATAACATTATCAGTGATAGAAATGCTTGGATTAACCGTCCCAGTTCAAAAAATTATTCCGATGTTTTGGCAAAGCTCCCAGATACTAATACCTTTGATGAAATAGAAACTCTTGCGAAGGATTTAATTCCTTGGAGAAAAGGGCCTATTGATTTGCCTGGTCTTACCCTCGATGCAGAGTGGAGATCAGATTTGAAATGGGAGAGAATTAAAAATCATCTTGCTCCTTTGCAGGGAAAGCGAGTACTCGATATTGGCTGTAATAATGGCTATTATATGTTTAAGATGGCAGAGCAAAGCCCCAGTTTAGTTTTGGGTATAGATCCTGTCCTTCACTATCAAACTCAGTTTAATTTTATCCAAAACTTCTTTAAAGCACCCAATGTTCATTTTGAAATGCTTGGGGTTGAGCATTTAAATCATTTCAATGAATTTTTTGATACCATTTTTTCCATGGGGATTATCTATCACCACCGTCACCCCATCCAACAACTTTTAGATATTAAAAATGCCTTAAGACCTGGGGGACAGGTTATTTTGGAAACTATAGGAATTCCAGGTGTTGCGCCTGTTGCACTCTGTCCCATGGATCGCTATGCCAAGATGAAAAATATCTGGTTTGTCCCTACCTTAAACTGCTTAATAGCTTGGGCCCACAAAACAAAATTTTGTGACATAGAAGTGATCGCAGACACTCTGCTAACACCAAAAGAGCAAAGAACCACTAAGTGGTCGGGAAAACAATCGCTAATCGACTTTCTTGATCCTGAGGACCCGACCAAAACGATTGAGGGACACCCAGCACCTAGAAGGTTTTGTCTCTCCATGAAAAAGAAAGGATAGAAATGGATTATACAGTACTTGAGAACACGGAAACCCATAGCTACGATTCTTTAAAAGAAGAATTTTCTTTGGCCGTACTCCTTGGTTTTTCCAGCGAGCAAAAATGGCTTCCCTCAAAATTTTTTTATGATGATGAAGGCTCAAAGCTTTTTGCCAAAATTACAGATACCGATGAATATTATCCCACTAAATGTGAACAGGAAATTTTTGATACCCATGGCAACGAAATCGTAGAGCTTATTGATGGGAATAAAACTAACATCATTGAACTCGGAGCTGGAGACGGCCGAAAAACTAAAATTCTTTTAAGTGAAATGTTTAAACAGAAAAAGGACTTTGAATATCAACCAATTGATATTTCCGCTGAGGCAATTGTTGGACTTTCCAATTCCCTTAAAAAAGAATTCCCAAAACTTAAACATCACGGGGTTGTAGCGCAATATATCCCTGGTCTAAATTGGCTCACAGAAAATAATGAGGGACGAAATTTTATTTTATTTTTAGGGTCAAATATTGGAAACTTTCATACCCCGGATGCCATTGTTTTTCTTCGAACCCTTTGGAATTCAATGAATGATGGCGATTTACTAATGATCGGATTTGATCTTAAAAAAGAAATTGATGTCTTGTTACATGCCTATAATGATTCTCAGGGTGTAACCAGTGCCTTTAACTTAAATATTTTAACTCGGATCAATCATGAACTCGGAGGGAATTTTAATATCTCCAATTTTCGTCACTTTGGAACCTACAACCCTCTACTTGGATCCATGGAGTCTTATATCGTTTCCATGACTGATCAAACAGTTAGAATTGAAGCACTGGAAAAAGATTTTCACTTTGCACCTTTTGAACCAATTCATTTGGAATTTTCTTATAAATATCTTAACCGTGAAGTTAAGCATCTAGCGGATGAGACCGGTTTTGAAATAGTCTCATCCTTTAAAGATTCTAAAAATTATTTTGTTGATTCAATCTGGCGAGCTAAGAAAAACTAAAGTTTCCTCACTGCTGTAATCTCAACGGGTGTTTCCGGAACATCTCCCATTCCGCCCATATTTGTAGTACGAACGCCTTTGATTTTATTCACGATTGGCATTCCTTCTACAACTTTACCAAAAACAGCATATCCATAACCTGCAGGAGATTCATTCTTATGATTTAAGAAAGAATTCTCTTTTACGTTAATAAAAAACTGAGAGGTGGCACTATCCACTACATTAGTTCTGGCCATGGCAACGGTTCCAACTTCGTTAGTCAGTCCATTATTGGCCTCATTTTTAATTGGCGCCATAGTCTGTTTTTGAGACATGTCTTTTTTGAAACCTCCACCTTGGATCATGAAATTTGAAATAACCCGATGAAAGATAGTTCCATTATAATGACCTGAATCCACATAACTTAAAAAGTTCTTAACTGTGATTGGTGCTTTTTCCTGATCAAGCTCTAAAACAATTTTTCCGTAGTTGGTATCTAATTCAACTTTAATTTTATCCATCTTAGTCTTCCCCGCAAAACTTAAATTAATCATTAAAAAGGGGATTAATAGAATAGTTTTCATTAAATTGGCCATGTTTTTCCTCCAGATTAAAATATTGTAAATTCCTTTTCTAAGAATATCTTATACTTATCTTTATCCAAAGGATCCATTTCATCTAAATAGAGCTTTAGATGTTCGATGGAATCATTCCCCCAGAAAAGTTCGTTATCAATTATAAAAGTAGGTACCCCAAAGATATTTTTATCAAGCGCCCTTTTTAAATTAAGCTTAAGGGCATTTCTAATCTCTTTAGTTCCTACGTTGTCTAAAAGTCTATTCCCATCAATTCCCTCTTGTAAAAGAATTTTGACTAAAAAATTTTCATCTCCAATATCATGCCCTTTGGCCCAACCATTCATAAATATGGTGTCAATAACTTGAAACTGGTCTGATCCGGCATTTTCCTCAAGCGCCATTCTTAAAGCATATAGAGGGTTAAAGGGAAGCTTCTCAGGTGGATGGAAGGAAATTTTATTTAACTCTGCATACCTTAAGCAGTGTTTAAAGAGATAATTTCTTTTTGGCACAATCTCAGCAGGCCCTTTGGTTTCATAACTTCTAATAAGTCCTGCCAAAGGAACTGGGTAAAAGGAAAAGTTATACTTGTCGATATTTTGCTTCACCCAATTCCAGGCCAGATAGGAATATGGGGATAGGAAATCAAAATAAAATTCTATGTCCTTCATGATGCGTTGCCTTAAATATAACTAATAACTAGGTTTAGTTATTATGAGAAAGAGGGGATGACAACGAAAATAGGCCCAAAAAACCTCATGAGGCAGTATTTTGCCAAATTTCCCTAGTTTCACACCTTTACTAAATACTAAATTAACCTTTATAAAAAAGTGATGCTTAAATTTTTAGATATCTTTTTTACCGTTTTTCACACCTTCTTGATTTTTTTTAATCTCTTTGGTTGGTGCTTTAAAAAAACCAGAAAAATAAATTTCATCACTGTAAACCTTACCGTCTTCTCCTGGTTCGTTCTAGGCATCTGGTATGGACTTGGATACTGCCCTTTAACCGATTGGCACTATTTAGTGAAACACAGCTTAGGAGCAAGCGACTTACCTAGCTCTTATATCAAATATCTCTTTGACACTCTGACGGGCCTTAGCGGGAATGTTGATATGATAAATACGGCAACTTTTTTAGGATTAATCTGGTGTCTTATAGGTAGTTATATAACTAATTTTTTAGACTGGAAAAAAAGGCCTAAAGGAAACCCTTAGGCCCTCTTTAATTAATTTGCTAAAATGTCATAGGCCTTAATGGTTTTTCTTCCATTGGCCGAACATTTTCTTTGAGCTTGCTCTACAAGCCAGTAAACGTAATTGTTAAGGGCGTCTAGGGCCTCTGCAGATACATTGTAATCTGAACCTTTTAACGCTTCTTTGGTTTTTGATGCTACTAAAAGCATGTCTTTGTTGGTGCTTGTGTTTTCCATAATTTCCTCCAATTTGAGAAAATTTTATTTTTAAAGTGGTATAAAAGTCAACTAGAAGGGAATAAAAGCTTTTCTTTGCGCTGGGTTAGCGCGCTGCGTCTCTCGTCCTAGCAGCAGGTTTTCTCTTTAATTCCTGATATTTGTAAAAAAACCAGGATCCTGAAAAAATCGCGATTAAACACGATGCAATAAGTGCCTTTCTAAGCATTTTTTACTCTTTGATACTTTTCCATACAGAACCATCAGCGGTTATCGCCCAATATTTACCATTCGCTTGAGCAGATATTAAGACCAAATTAACTCCAGAAACATTAACCCAATCCACTCCATCCCAAAGATAGGCACCACCATTTTTACCTACTGCCGCCACAGTTCCATCGCTAGCGGCAGAGATATATTCCATAACACCTGGTTTTCTCTCCCACTTTTTGCCATTAAAAAACCAAACACTTCCTGAAGATTTCAAACCCCAAATGTTATTTTTTGAACCCACACTAACTACATTTAATTGCCCTGAAAGATTTATCCATTTTCCTTTTTTTCTCATCACTAAGGAACCAACCTTAAGCTTGTATTTTTTAGCATCTTCATCAGTATAAATTCCCACAATGGTTCCGTCAGATCCGCAAGAAATATGTTTGGCCCGCCCTTTTAACGCCCGCCACTTTTTAAATTTACCTAATTTGTAAATATGATTACCTGGGCCCAAGGCACAGACATTATTTTTATCACCAACAGAAATCTGGGAGACTTGTCCCAAAAGGCCTGCAAATTTATTATCCACGTATTTAAAGACTTTATGTTTGGCATTAACGCCAAACAAGGTTCCATCAGCTCCCCCATCTATCTGTGACATAGGCCCTAAAACATATTGCCATCTAGGATATTTAATTGGAGATTCAAAAGGAATTTTAAAATGCTCATCTTCTTTTAAAAAATCAGCTAGAATATCTTGAACATTTCCTAAATCTTTTGCCAACATGAGCAGTACGGGATCACCTAAAAAGACTTGTTTTTCTTCTCTCTCTCTCTCCCCTAAATGATTCTGAGGAAAATCCGTAGAAAACAGGACTGCCGAATAGAGCATAAAAAAAATGGTAATTATCTTCTGATACACACTTATATTTTCGGTAAGTAGATTTGTTCTCTTAATAAAATAATTTTAGTTTAGTTTCTAAGTGTATAGAAAATAAAGACTGATGTAATGAGTGCCATCGATAAAATGATATAAAGATGTTTTTTACCAGCGATTTTCTCTAGAGTAGTGACTTTTTTTTGAGCGACTCTAAGGATTTTGTTTTTTTGAATATGCTCTTTTCTCTTTTTCTCTTTTTTAAGTTTTCTTGCCTGATCTTTTTTCATAATCCCTCACTTAAAGACGTCCAATGATATGTCTGATATACCAAAAAAGTCCCGTAAGTTTTTTAAATTTATAAACCTTATAAACTTTCAAGCTCATTTCAAATTCTTGAAGCTCCGGAACTTTTCCATCAAGAGATTTATAACTTCTTTTCTTTAGATTTTCTACCCAAACATTATTTTTTTGCACTGTGAGTTTAGCGCTTTTAACGGCCTCTCTGGCCATAAGTGTTCGAGTTTGACTGCCAAGGTCCTCATAACCCTGCCAAGGTCTGAGAACCTTCTCTTTAAGCGTACTAATGTCCTCTTTTTTTCCTTTCTTAGATCTTTTTACATCTTTTAAGCTTATGGCCACAAAGGGTCACCTTTAATAAGTTGCATTTTGATTTTCATATGCTTCGTTCCAATCAGTTTTATTGGAACTAATAGCATGCCTTATTCTTTGATTAACCTCTCGTAATAGACGCTGCATTTCCTTAGCATTTGATTTAGTGGGAACGTGCTCAATAACTGATTTATATAAGGCCGTCGCTTCCTCTCCGGAAACACTCTCTCTTAATCCCAGGGAAGTACAACCTGTTACATGCTCTTCATACCAATTTTTTATCTCCAAGCTAAGCTTTCGATTAGCGCTATATCTCGTAGGAATAAAAATGGTTTCAAAGTTCATCCGCATATCATTTTTAAACTCGGACAAGAAGTGACGGAAAACCTTAAAATTTCTAAAGTTATTTATCTTGCATTCAAGAGGAGAAACCAAAACATCGCAAGCAACGAGCGCGTTAGTAGTCAATTTATTCCAGTTCGGCGAGCAGTCCATGATAATTAGATCGAAATTCTTTTTAAGTTTATCGATAACTTTTTCTTTAATCCAAAATTCTCTTCTATTGATGGTGGAAAGAGAGTCATTCATGGCCACCAGCTCTGGAGTCTCGGGAATTAAATATAAACTAGGAAGATCAGTTCCTACGATGACCTCTTCAAGCCGTGCCTGGCCATTAAATAGGTCTGATAGCCCTTTGGTACTGTTTAGCTTGTCTAAAAGTTTACTAAGATCTTCATCCTCTTCAACTCCACTCTCAAAGCCTAAAGTTGTAGTTATATCTCCCTGTATATCCAACCCGACTACACAAGTATTTATATTGTGTAAGGCCGCAGTTCTCGCAATATTTAATGCCAGGGTACTTTTTAAAACTCCACCTTTAGTAGTGAACACCGCCAGAGAAATAGGTTTATCAAAAGATTTAAAAAAGCCTAGTTTTTCCCCTATTAAAGGTAGCTCATCAGCAGGCCATCCCTTCTTAAATAGGGCACCATATCGAAATCTATGGGAAGGGGGAATGGCCCCAGACTCTTCCAATTTTTTAATCTCATCGATTAATTCAAGACCACCAAACATTTCCGCAATCTTTCTTGTTGGAAAAAAGTTTTGTTTCACAGAATCTCCCTTTAACACTAAGTTTAGAAACATTTAAAACTTGTGTCAAAAAGGGAGATTGTTGATTAAATCAGGCCAGGAAAAATGGCCTTTCTTTCAGGTGGATAATTGTCAAACTTTGTACGGTACCACTTATGTCCTGAAATGGCCCTAGGGACAAGATTACAGAAGGTAAATACCAAAAAAGAAGCTCCTGCCATAGACCAGGTGGCAATCGCCCAACCAGTCCATACTAGAATTTCCCCTAGATAATTTGGAGAGGAAACATATTTAAACATTCCTCCATAAGGTATTTTATATCCTGTTTCTCCAGGCCCTCTTAAATTTAAAAGGATATTGTCTGATTTAATATTAATCACCCAACCAATGAAAAATATCGTAAGGCCTATCAAGAACCGGGGATCACTAAGCCAGCTTGTAGGATAGTTGCCATATTCCGATATCCATCTTGCATTGATATAAGAATTGATAGCGGTAAAAATAAAGGCCAGCAACACAATAGTAAACGGAGTTTTTTTGCTCGAGGCATTTAATCTAAAAGGATAGATATAAGTTCTATTAAAATAATGTAGCTGCCACATAAAAAAGAAAATCAAGGGAACTGGATTCATCCAGCTTCTACCCATAAAGAAAACCCAGCCAAAAAGAACCACTGAAGGGGTCTCATAGATTATCCACCCCCATTTACTCGGTAGTGAAAATCCCCAACCTTTGCGAGAGAATTTCCCATACGGTGCCGTGGTTATGAATAAAGAGATAAAAGTGAAGCAGGCCCAGGTAAAAATAAATATCATTAGCCAATAATGAATGTTTTGCTCAATCATAATGTTCCTTGTCCTTGTCTATATGCGTTAATCGTCAAAGTGTTTTTTATTTGTCTAATAAACTGAATTAATTCGAGTAATATCATCCCTACTTAATTCCCCTTTGGTATTTCCTTTGTAAATATCGCCACTTGTAGTGGTCATAGTATACTCTCCTGGATAGATAGCGAAAAAGTTGGGGCCGTAGAGCATGATGGAATTGAAATCAAATGTGGAGCCTTTGATATGCATCAGGGACATGGGTATCTTTTTAAATTGAGGGTGAAATTTTTCATCGATATTATCCCAGATAACAATGAGGTAGTTATCCCTGTCTTCCCGGCATTGTTCATGAAAAAATCCCAGAATATGCATCAATTCATGTAGAATTTCTTTTTTTCCACATCCCTTCTCTAAAACCACCTGCCGTTTTTGTTCTTTATACCCTAAACTAGCATAGCAATTGCTTTCTCCTTGCTTAAACTCGACATACCCTTTTTCATCTTTTCTTGGCATAAATTTTATATCAGTATTTCGATTTAAATAGTCTATGGCCTCAGCTACTTCTTTTTGATTATGAAGCCCATCTTCAACTACGTAGGGAACCTCACCGCCAGGCCAAAGTTTAGGTCTCCCCACCGTAAGGGGTTTTTTATCCCTCCCCTCCTTATAAAAAGTCTCTTTATCAGATATTAAAATATCGCCTTGATAAATTACATATTTCCCATTAATAAAAACTGAGGTGACGAGCATATTTCCTTTGTTATCCAGCTCTACATAAGTTTCATCTTTTTCTAAATTTTTTAAGATTCCTCTTTTTTCTTCTTTAACTTTTTTTGCTTTTATTTTAGATACTTTTTTCCTGACTTTAACTCTAGGAATTGTCACTTTCTCTGTCATGGTAATAGGATTTTGTTTAAAAATGACTATTTTCTTTTCAGATCGGATATCTTCCCTATAAAAGAAATAAAAGGTATAAATTAAAAATCCGATAAAAGTCGCTACAAGTATTTTTTTCATGACCTTCTAATTTTAATCCAGGGATACTTAAGTTGATAGAAAAAGATCGCTTAAAAAGAATCTTAAAACTATCTCTCCCCATTATTGGAGGGATGGTCTCCCAAAATATTTTTAATCTCGTGGATACCGCCATGGTGGGAACTTTGGGAAACGCTGCGCTAGCGGCCGTAGGACTCGGTGGTTTTGCCCTATTTATGTCCCAATCAATTATTCTGGGGATTTCCACAGGTGTTCTTGCCACCTCCGCTAGAAGACTAGGTGAAGGAAAGCAAGCAGAAACGGCAATCCCTTTAAATGGTGGAATCTTTCTCTCCATTATTGTTGGTAGTCTCTTATCTCTTCTTTTTTATTCTCTTACGCCTTCCATTTATCCTTTTTTAAATCAAGATCCAGAAGTTATTAAGCTTGGCTCCAGTTATCTGCAAATTAGAGTTCTCGCCATTATCTTTGTAGGTATAAACTTTTCCTTCAGAGGTTTTTGGAACGCCGTCAACAAACCCGGAATGTATATGACCACTTTAGTGGTCATGCACGTTTCTAATATTTTGTTAAATTATTGTCTTATTTTTGGAAAGTTTGGTTTTCCGGCCCTTGGAGTAGACGGAGCGGCAATAGGCTCGGCCATATCAATGGGCATTGGCACCTTAACTTATTTTTTCCTGGGTATTTTGAAGGCCCGTGACCATGGATTTTTAAAAGCTCTCCCTTCAAAAAATGGTTTTAGAGATTTAATAAAGATTTCTCTTCCAAACGGAATACAACAACTCTTTTTCGCAACAGGCTTTACAGTACTTTTTTTAATTATTGGAAAAATTGGAACTGTCGAATTAGCGGCCGCCCATATATTGATCACTGTTTTATTAGTTTGTATTCTTCCGGGGATGGGACTTGGTATAGCTGCTGCAAGTCTTATAGGACAGGCCCTAGGAAAAGAAGATATTGAGGACGCAAAAAAATGGGGATTGGATGTAGTCAAGATAGGTATGATACTTTTAGGTATTTTAGGGCTTCCCTTAATTTTTATTCCAGAAATTTTAATTTCTATTTTCATACAAGATCCTCTAACTATTGAAATTGCTTCCTGGCCTATGCGCTTATCGGGAATATCTATGTCGATAGAAGCTGTGGGTTTGATTTTTATGAATTCTCTTTTAGGGGCCGGTGATTCTAAAAAAGTCATGGTGGTAACTATTGTTTTGCAATGGATGATTTTTTTACCCCTGGCCTATCTTTTGGGCCCTCTCTTAGGTCACGGCCTTTTGGTCATCTGGCTTATCTTTGTCAGTTATAGGGGAGTACAAAGTTTTATTTTTATGGGGATGTGGAAAAAAGGTGCTTGGACAAAAATCAACTTATGAATGCAAAAAAAACTATGGTAGTTTCGTCAGATATTTTTATTCTCCTAAAGAAAGAGCTACAATATATATATGAAAGGATTCATACTATTGTTCATATTCTCACCAGTCGTTTTTGCAGGTCAGAATTACCTCTCCAAAGCACAATTCCAAACTGTTTTAGATAAACACACCATTTTAAAAAAATATAAAAATAAAGATGATCTTTTCCGTTTTAGAAAAGAAGTTCCAGGAAAAATAAAATTTCAAAATTATTACTTTTTTGACACTCGAGATCTTTTTTTAAAAAAACAAAGAGCATATTTTTATCTAGTTAATGAAGAAAATGGCCCTAAAACTATTATCTTTGAAACAGCACCTAAAACAAAATATGAATGCAGTATAAAAGAAGACAACATAATAAAAAAGATCATTCAAGGAAAATATCCTCCTCATCTATTAACTGAGGATAACTGTTCCTCTAACTGGTCACATCCGGTAACTGAGCTTAAAAAATTTATTAATAAAAAAATGCAGAGATATCGGCCACGAAAAGGTGGTCAAAGTTTAGGTGTTAACAAAATAACCTTAAAAGGAAAAAATACCATCGTCCAAAGGATTATCCCAACTGATACAGGAGATCTTTATACCGAAAAAATCTTCTACCCTAGGGATTTCATAGGTTACTTAGTTCACTTTAAAGATCAAACAGAAATTAAAATTCAAGAAATCTTAAACGAAAATTATAAAATGGCCTCTTCTAAGTCCAACAAGAACCCAATAGATATCACCTTAGATATTTTGGAAAATAATGAAGCAACAATGAATAACTTAATAAAGAATCGGATTATAATTAGATAGGAGATCTTATTATGGCACTAATAAAAGATATTTCAAAAAAGGAAAAAGAGTTTCACAAAAACCCTTTAATTACTTGGTTTGTGGCCAATGAGGGCCAAGATGACTTCCCTTTTAAGATGGCCGTGAACTCCCTGACAAGACTTGAGGATTCAGTAAAAAATGAAGAAGAGTTGGCCAATTTTTTACTAGAGGATATAATAATCTTCTCTTTAAATGCCACTTTTTATGAACAGGTAATGTCCGCCACCCATGATACTCCAGAAACACTTGATGAATTGATCACTGATTTTAAAAAGAATGAAAGAATCAGGGAAAAAGAAGTCAGTATCCAGGCGCTAAATCACATCAACTATATTTTAAATGAAGGATTTTGCCAGGGATGCGATACTTGTAAGTTCCATCCTGATGTAGCAGAACTTATAGGGCCCTGGGGGGCCGGAAATATCGATTTCTTTTTAAATCTATACGTTGGAATGCAAACTATAAATTATGCCTTAAATGATCTCCTCTTAAAAGAAATGCCCCGAAGGCCTGAGCTCTCTCCTTTTTTAACTCATGAAAATATTCTCTCTCTAAGGAAGTTTATTATCGATTATATTGAGACGAGGATTTAAGTCACTGTAATCACTCTCTTTCACTCCGCGTTGTAGTGTAAAGATATTTCTCTCTTAGGGGTATTCCATTGACTCCATGCTAGAATCATTCTACAAACATTTACTATGACAGAACCTACATTTGAACAGTTTTCCCTCGATCCCGATCTTGTTGAAAATCTAAAAAAACATAATTTCTTAACTCCTACCCCAGTGCAGGTAAACTCCATCCCCCTTATTTTAGAGGGAAAAGATATTTTGGCCCAAGCAGAAACTGGAAGTGGAAAAACTGGGGCATTTGTCATTCCAATGCTTCAAAAATTAACAGGAAAATCTCCTCATAAAACTGAGGGTAAAAATCTTGCTGCTCCTTATTTTGTAGTTATGAGCCCTACCCGGGAGCTGGCCCAACAAACTTTTGAAGTATGCAAAAATTTTGGAGAGGCCCTTGGTATCAACTCCGCCCTAATTATTGGTGGTGAATCTGCAGACAAGCAAAAAGAAATTCTTAAAAAGGGTATTCATATCCTTATTGCTACTCCTGGTAGACTTAAAGATTTATATAAGCAAGGGGTAGTAACCTTTGCTAAAACAGAAGGTATTGTCCTTGATGAGGCCGACAGGCTTTTAGATATGGGCTTTAAGGAAGAGATCAATTTTATCCTAAGAGCTGTTCCAAAAACCAGACAATTTCTAATGTTTTCTGCCACCGTTCACTTAGATGTATTAAACATTGCTTATCGATTTCACAGTGTTCCTGTGGAAATCAAACTAAATACTGAAAAAATGATTGTGGAAAAAATAAACCACACCATGGCCCACCTAGGTGATGACGAAAAAATGTCAATGCTAGTTGGTATTTTAAAGAGTAACCCTGAAACTTACGCCATGATTTTTTGTAATACTAAATCTGAAACGATGATTGTGTCCCAGTGGCTGCAAAATCTTGACTTCAAGGCCCAAGGAATTACCGGAGATCTTCCACAAAATAAAAGATCTAAACTTTTAGAAGATTTTAAATCCAAAAAGACGCAAATTTTGGTTTGTACTGATGTTGCAGCTAGAGGCCTAGATATAAAAGATATTAAGCTAGTCGTTAACTACGACCTTCCTCAAGACCCCTCAAATTATGTTCACCGAATTGGAAGAACTGGTAGAGCTGGAAAAGAGGGCCGCGCCATAAGTTTTTGTGGTTTTAAAGATTGTGATTTTCTAGATGCCATTGAAAGTTTCCTTGAGATGAAAATTCCAAGGGAAGAAGTAACTGATGAAATGCTTGAGATTAAAGTAGGACCTAGACCTCGCCCTGCTGCAAAAGAAAAAAGACGAGAAGAAAGGCCAAAACAACGTCCTAGAGAAGAGAAACCGAGAAGGCCAAGAGAAGTAAAACCAAAAGTCCTTACTCCTTTTAAAATTAGAACAGAACTTGTTACTTCTTGGAGTCTTTCTAAAGCAAAAAAACTAGCATCTAATTTATTTCCTATTACCAATATTGAAACTCTAGATTATAAAGTTATCAGTACAGGTAAAAGAACCTTTTTTGGACTTGGCCCTAAAACAAAAACCTTTGAATTTAACCTTAAGGCCAATTATAAAGAAATCTTAGAAAATCTAGTTGAAACTTTTATTAAAAAATCCTTACTTGAAGTTTCTTTTATAACTAAAGTTAAGCCAAACTATTTAAGAATTTCTTTTGCTGGAAAAGATGAAAAGGTTCTCCTTGAAAACAACGCTGAACTTCTGCATGATATCTCTTTTTTATCTAAAAGAATTCTCAGCAAATATGTAAATATTGATGCCAAATTAAGAATTGATTTCTCAACTAAAAATATGC
This sequence comes from Campylobacterota bacterium, assembly GCA_003650125.1. Lineage (GTDB taxonomy): Bacteria > Bdellovibrionota > Bacteriovoracia > Bacteriovoracales > Bacteriovoracaceae > SMWT01. Next base: position 11,432 of record QNFX01000003.1, on the reverse strand, counting down.
GGAGATCAAGTGATAAACGTCTGGAAAATCTCGCCAGAAAGATGCGAGATAAGGCCATAAAAACGAAATCACCTGTGATTTTAAATCCTATGGCAGCTAAAGACCGTTTTATTATCCATCAATTTTTCAGTAAGGATCCAAAGTTTAAGACTCAGTCAATTGGCGATGGTAATCTAAAAAAGATAAAAATTATTCCTAAAAGAAGTGAGAATAGAAAACCTAGGACTCAACCTTAATTACTTCAATTGAAAAAATGATAGGCTGTCCGGCGAGAATATGATTCCCGTCTAAGATGGCCTCACCTTTCTCTTCATCAATATTTTTAACAGTCCAGATTTTTTCTGTTTGATCGTCTTTAAACTGAACACCTACAATTGTTTCTGGTGGCAGTTGGTCTATCGCATAGGACATTAGAAGCTCTTCATCATACTTACCAAAGGCCTCTTCTGGTTTTAAGGTCACTTCTTTCTTTTCACCTTCATCTAGGCCTATCACTGCTTGATTTAGGCCACTGATGAGATCAAATTCACCTACAGTAAAGTCTAAAGGCCCATCGTTTTTAGAATCGGAAAAGACCTGTCCATCTTCAAGCTTGGCCACGAAATTAATAGAAATTTTATCTCCACTCTTAATAGACATATTTCATTCCTTTTAAGCTTTAAACGAATCATTTAAAATTTCGCCGGCCTTTTTTCTATCCACGTCTAAAACGACTCCAATTTCAATAGAAAGAGAGGTAATCAAAGATTCAAGGATCTGATTTTCAATCTTCCCTCTATCTTGGATAGCTCTAAGTTCTAAAATTGTATCACTAACATTTTCTAGGTTTTGATTTAAGGCCTTTTCTTTAAAGTAAAGAATCCTATGTTTTTTAGATTCAAACTCTTCAATTTTTATAGAAGAACCTAGTTTCTCTAAAAGATTTTTTATCATTTCGAGTGAAGATTGTTTTCGAAAATTATTTACCTCTTTTATAGGAATAAGAGATCTAAAATTTTTTTCTCTTGATTCAATGACAACAAAAGTATCCTTAGAACCATCAATCTCCTCAAAACCGAGAACTTTCCCAATACCAAAATTAGGAGAAAAAACTATATCATTAATCTTAAGATCATCCATGGCCTCTCCGTTAGTTAACTGCTTAATTTAAAAAGACAGTCGTTCTAGGCTTTCATTTTAAGAAATTACTGTCAAGGTGTTTATTTTTCTCAATTCCTCTCTAATATAGCAGTTACTCCCATGCCACCTGCAGTACAAATAGATATCAATCCTCTACCTGAGCCTTTTTGATATAGAAGCTTTGAAAGACCTGCAAGAATTCTTGTTCCCGTTGCAGCAAAAGGATGTCCAATAGCAACAGAGCCTCCCATAACATTTAATTTTGAAGGATCGATGGTGCCTAGAACTTCATTTCTACCAAGTCTTTCTTCACAGAACTTAGCATCATTCCAGGCCGCTAGAGTACAAAGAACTTGGGCCGAAAAGGCCTCATGTATTTCATAAAAGTCAAAGTCTTGTAATTTCAAGTTAGCACGATCCAGCATTCTCGAAACTGCGTAGGCCGGGGCCATCAAAAGACCTTCTTTATTTTTGTAATCGACCGCCGCTTCTTGAGAAAAAGTTAAATAGCTTTGAATTTCAAGTCCATGCTTTAATGCATACTCTTCCGTACATAAAAAACAGGCCGAAGCACCATCGGTTGTCGGAGAGCTATTGGCAGCAGTTAAGGTTCCCTTTTCTCTATCAAAGACTGGTTTTAACTTGCCCATTTTTTCCAACGAAGTTCCGGGTCGAACATTGTTATCTTTCCCCACACCGTGAAAAGGAAAAACTAAATCATCTAAAAATCCACTCTCATATGCTTTAGCGGTGTTTTGGTGACTTTTAAAGGCCAATTTATCTTGATCTGCTCTTGTAATACCCCATTCTTTGGCCATTAATTCACAGTGGTCTCCCATGGAAAGACCCGTTCTTGGCTCTTTTAGGGCCGGTAGTTTTGGTGTCACATCTTTAATTTTTAAATTAGTAAGAGCTTTTAATTTTTTTCCAATAGTTTTTGCTTTGGCCAATGATTGAAGTTTAGCAGAAAGCTTTGTGCCCATCTCTATGGGAACAACACTTGTAGAATCCACTCCGCCGGCAATGCCTGAATCAATTTCTCCTACGGCAATTTTATGGCCTAAAATAATTGCCGCCTCAAGAGAGGTTCCGCAGGCCATCTGAATATCAAAGGCCGGAGTTTCATAGCTGATTCCAGCATCAATGGCGCACTCTCTGGCCAATGAAAAATCTCGTGAGCTTTTAACTACTGCTCCAACCGCCACTCCACCTAAAGTTTTTCCATTCAAGTTATATTTAATGACCAGTTCTTTTAAAACACCCGTCATCATTTCACGATTTCCTAAATTTGAATATCTTGTCATAGAACGACAAAAGGGAATTCTCGTCCCTCCAATGATGGCCACTTTCTTTAAGGTTCCACTCATTACTTTTCCTTTGTTAGATATTTGAAGTAATTCCTTATAACACCTGATTTACGATAATTCTTTATATCTTTAGTAAGTAAAACTAATGATCTTTCGTAGGAAAGCATGATCCAGGGGACTTCGTGGTCAAATATTAGTTCAAGTTCTCTAATTTTTTTATTTTTCTCTCTTCCATCCTGCATGCCTTCTAATTCGCTAAATTTTTGGTCATATTCCCTATTTTTCATCCCAGATTTATTGATGCCAGGAGTATTTTTAGAACTAAGCAATTGAAAAATGTTTGAGGCCTCGGGAAAATCATAGATCCAATTATCTGTCCATAGTTGCAATTCACCATTCCTCCCCTTTTGTAAGAATTCAGAAAAATCTAAAGGGTATATACTTAATTTGATGCCTATGCTTGCAAGTTGCTCTTTAAAAAACTTTCCTTCCATCAAACCAGTTTTAATTTTATTGCGGGTGTAATAAGTAAAACGGGGAAGACCTCTACCTTCTGGATAACCGGCCTTTGCTAAAAATTCTTTGGCCTTTTTTATATTGTATTCATAAGGTAATTGATGACTGGGATTATAACCGCCAATCCCTGGAGTTAAGATAGAGTTCGCCTGAAGAGAAGAGTTTCTTCGTACCAACTTATTATAAGCTGTAATATCAATAGCGTGAGCAATGGCCATTCTAAGATTTTTATTTTTTCCAAGAAGTGGGTCTCTCATATTCATTCCAAGCCAACGATTAATGAGCACAGAATAGCGTTTTAACCTCAGACCCTTTTGTTCTAATTCATCAACTAAGCTTCCATCTTTTTTCAAAATTGAATCAATCCGATCAAAAGGTATGTCCTCTACAACATCTAATTCCCCAGCAATAAATTTTTTCCAAATCTGATCACCATTATCAAAGCCTAAAAAAACTATTTTATTTAAAAATGGCAGAGGTTTATTTGCAGATGTTAAAAGCTTATTCATATTGGCGAAGCGATCACCCCTCTCAGGATAAAGTTCTTTCCTGAAATATTTAAACTTTTTAAGAACAAACCTAACGCCCTTATTTATTTCACTGAAATAAAAAGGCCCTGTCCCTACTACTTCTTTTTCTAAATCGACATTTTCTATAACTTCTAAGGGGAGAGGAACGAGGAAATTCATGGTCAAGTAATAAGAAAAATTAGGCATTTTCTTTTTAAGATCAAATCTCAAGGTATGATCATCTAGTATTTTAACCTTTTTAATGACATTGAAATAACTTTTACCAGGCCCCAATTTTATTCGCTCTAGCTGATTAATAAAATCCAAGGCCTTGACGTAGCGAGGTTTTCCTTTAAAAACCGGATGATCATGATACCTAACCCCTTTTTTTATTTTAATAGTAAGGACGGTACCATCTCCATTCCATTCAGGCATTCCATCTGCCAAGAGAGGAATTATTTTAAATGGTCTAATTTGATAATGGTATTGATATAAAGGCTCATAACTCTGTCCTATAAGCTTTAATGATTTTCCATCAAATGCTTTGGCCGGATCCAGAGAAGAGACTCCTTTAATAATTCCTAAAGTGAGAACACCATCCTCTTTTTTGCCCGTACAAGAAAACAAAAGAACCGTGATCATTAAGTAGTGAATAAATTTCATAAGTCCTTATTACCATCCAGATATTATCTAGACAAATCAACGAGTTAAGGGGCCAAAATGTCACCACTGAAAAGTCTTCAGGTGTAATTATTTCTTTATTGATCAGGTCTCCCCATTGACGTATATTGTGCGGCGAGCATCACATGATAAATATCTTTAAAAATTCTTTGCTAAATATCTTAATCCTCACTTCTTTAGGACAAGTTCATGCTCGCTCACACTCCCAAGTAGAAGAACTTATCAAAAATATTAAAAACTTACCGACATCTTTAAAAATTGAAAAAAGCAGTGCCTCTTTTCTTGGAAGTAAGACCAAAATAGGGCCTTTAGGCGAAGGAACAAAAGGAAGATTTGATCAAGACCCACTTTATAGTTTTGAAGTTTTTGACTGTACCACCTACGTTGAAACAGTAATGGCACTTTCTCTAGCTCAAGATCTAAAGCACTTTAAAAGAAAAATTGTTGATATTAGATACCTCGACGGCATTATTTCTTATCAAAGGAGAAATCACTTCATCTCTCTAGACTGGATCCCAAATAACGCCTCTGTTTTAAGCGATATTACTTCCTCTATTGGAGATGTAATCTTTGCCAAGGCGATAATAGACAAAAAAAATTGGTACAAGAAAAAATTCGCTTCAAAGATAATAGAACAGATGTTTAAAAGTCAAAGTTCCTCCCCCCAATTAGCAGAAATTCCCTATTTAAGTCTGAAAGCTCTTTTAAAAGGCCCTACCATTTTAAAATCAATTCCTCATGGATCTATCATCAATGTAGTTAGACCTAACTGGGATCTAAGAGACTCCATTGGAACCTTTTTAAATGTCTCCCACCAAGGGATCGCAATCTGGAAAAAAGGAAAACTTTTCTACCGTCACGCCTCATCCTTCCCGGATAAAACCGTCAAGGATACTCCTTTCAAAGAATATTTTTCAAAGTACCTAAATTCTAAAACTTTAAAAGGTATAAATATTCAAGAATTGAATTAAGTCTTAATATAGTTTTCTAAATATTCATTAAAGGTAGTTTTATCTGACTGCTCTATTTCCTTTTGAGAAATGAGAGAATTTTTGGCATCTTCTTTTAACTTAGAAAGTTTGAGATCACTCATAGGGACTTTTGTAATTTCATTTTTAAATTCTTGCGCCTTTGCCATAGAGAATTCAAAAAAGGATTGATCGTTAAGCTTTAGCTCATTTAAGAGATATCCTGAGATAGTATAATTAGAATCTATAAGAGAGCTTCTAAATTTCTCTACTACATCAGTGTATTCGGTAATACCTTCTGCAAGATCGAGCAATTCAGCAACTTCTTTAAGCTCTTCGTAGATGGAAAGTCCCCAAAGTTTTAGGCCTATATCTTTTTCACCATTTTTAAGTCTTAGATTATCCTTTCGACCTTCAGTGGCCACCTTCTGCCAGTTTCCTTTGTAGGCCTGGGTGGTTTTAAATGAGCAAGGGGGACTTTCTTTTAAAAGACAATAGGTTAAAAAAGCATCAATGAACCTCATTTGATCTAAATTAAGTCCAATGGGGGAAAAAGGATTTGAATCCATTATACGAAGTTCAACGTATTCCACTCCTTCATCACGAAGAAGATGGTTTGCTCTTTTTGTATCTCCTGATGGCGATCGCTTTGGCCTAATTTGGCCATAATACTCGTTTTCAATTTGTAAGACATTGGTGTTGAGTTGTTTATACTCACCATCTTTTTTAATTCCAATTTTTTTATAATCAACATCTTCAGTACGTATTGCTCTTTCAAGCCCCATTAAATAACTTTCCATGGAGTTAAAACAAAACTCTAAATTTTTTTGCTTTTTGTTATGATAACCAAGATCACTCATACGAAGAGAAGTAGCATGAGGAAGAAAAAGTGTTCCCTTATCATCAAATTTATCTAAGTTATGATCTTTGCCACCAGAGGTAAAAAAGGACTTATCCAAAACAGGAGAGCTGCCAAAAAAATAGAGCAGCACCCAACCATAGCGATGAAAGTTTCTTATAAGAGAGAAATAGGCATGGGAGATAAAATCTTTTTCACTGCCTTCATACTCTTCCTGCTTTTTTAATAGTGACCACAGTTCACTTGGAAAAGATAAATTATAATGGATCCCGGAAATGGCCTGCATATAAGTACCATAGCGATTCTTAAGTCCTAATCGATAGACATGCTTAAATTTCGCTAGGTTTGAACTCCCATATTTTGCAACAGGAATACCTTGTTTTTCATCTAACAAACAAGGCATGCTTGATGGCCACAAAAGCTCATCGGTAATTTGATCATAACTAAATTGGTGCAAATCTCGCAAAAAATCCAATGCTTCGTTTGATTTAGAAAAAGCTGGGGTGACAAATTCTATTTGGGATTCAGAAAAATCAGTAGTGATATAGGGATTAGTAAGGGCCGAACCTAGACCTTTTTGGTGTTGCTTGGCAGAAAGATACCCTTTAAGATCTGCCCTTAGAGTTTCTCTTTCAATTCCTCGGGTAAGTCCCTTAAGAGGCGCCCCACCTAGACCTTTCAAGGCCCTAATGTTTTTTTTAAATTCCATGGATATCTATTGCTTCACCTAAGTAATTTCAAGTGCTTAGGCAGTCACACTAAGGTAATTTTTTTCACACTATGTTGCGCCGTCCCTCTGTTTGATTTATAAAAAACAAGCGTTTCTGTTTATACAGTAAAGGAATTTAAAGTGAAACTTCTTTTTGTCCTCATAGGTCTATTCAGCTTTTTACCCCAAATGGTCTTCTCAGAGGTTCAACTGGAGGTTTTATACGGCGCAGATAACCGCCACCATATTGAAGATTCTCCCGCTCCCAACTTTAAAATTCTATCTCTTTCTACTGCCATGATGATTCATGAAGATAAAATTGAATCTGCCTTCGATGGAGTTTTAACAAAAATTTATACCGAAAAATTAGGTCCTGCTTACTATCTATGTTCCGAAGAAAAATATTATCAAGATATTATTGCCGGAAAATGCTCTGGTTTTTTAGTAGCTCCTGACCTGCTCGTTACCGCCGGACACTGTATTACTGGGGAATCAAGCTGTAAGTACAATAAATGGATTTTTGATTATAGAAATGATCTTATTTTAAGCTCCGGCGAAGAAGACTCTGTTTATGTGGGTAGTAATAACGTCTACGGATGTAGTGAAATTATCAATAGAAAATATTCTACTATATCTAAAAATGATTTTGCTTTAATAAGACTTGATAGACCTGTCGTTGACAGACTTCCTTTAAAATTTAGAACAGAAGGGAAAATTGAAAATGACAGTGAGCTCGTAATGATCGGACACCCTCTAGGTCTTAGTTCAAAAATTTCTTACCAGGCAAATATTCTAAAAAATGAAAGCCCCTTTTTCTTTAAAACCAATTTAGATTCATTCCTTGGCAATTCAGGTTCCGCTGTTTTTAACAAAAAAACTGGAATCGTTGAAGGTATTTTAGTTAGAGGAGAATTAGACTTTGATTCTCATGATGAAGATGATTGCGAAATTGTAAAAGTATGCCCAGAAAACGGTGAAGGCTGTAAGGGCGAAGATATTACCAGGATTACAGTTATACCTGAGCTAGCTCCTGGAATGACCCCAACAGAACCTATTGAAGCAGATCCTTTTGATGAGGTCTATGATGGAACTGATTCCTATAGTGATTTTTCTGACGACGACGAAAACATTGATTGGGATTGCTACTTTAGCGATAATGATAATTGCGACGAGGATTAGGCCTCATTCCATATTTCTTGAATTTCATAAGACATTGTTTTTGGATTAACTGGCTTTAAAATAAGACCAATAGGCCCCATTTCTAAAAGTTCTTCTAATTCTTTAATCTTTTCTTTAGCAGTAAAAAATATAACCGGAATATCCTTAGTTTCTTCTTTTTCTTTAAGCTTTTTAACAAGCTCAGTTCCAGAGATATATGGCATCATAACATCTAAGATTATTAAATCTGGCCCAAATAAAAGCAGCTTGTCTAAGGCCTCTTGTCCGGAGGAGCAAATTAAAGATTCAATATTGTAAATAGACTTAAGACCTTTTTGAATAAGTGGATGCATCTCCTTATCATCATCTACAAAGAGAATTTTCCTAAGTCTACCTCTTGAAGACAACGAAAAGCCTGTCGTCATATTGTCCTTTGTCTTACTTTTTAAAAGCAATTCAAATAAATCCTTTATCTCATCTAATTCACTCGGTAAAAAAGTATAACAATCTTCGGGCCCATCACTTTCACCAATGAAAATGAATGCTGAGTCCTTATTAGGAGAATTTATCGCCCTCATAGCAGCAATTAAGGAGGATCCATCGAGCCCTTCATCATGTTCGGAAACAATGACAAAATCAAAACGCTCTTTTATCAGTCGAGAAAAAGCAGTTAGACCATCTTTTTCAAAAATTACTTCAACATCTTTCCCTGAAAATAACTCTTCAAGATCAATTTTTATATTTTTTGTAGAGAGAATTTTATGTGCCATTAAAGAATATTATGACAGAAAATCAAAAATTAAGAAAGGGAGGATTATAGGCCTCCCTTTCTATTAAATTATTGTGCCAAATTCCGTCCGACAAGATCAAGAAATAGATAAGGTGCTTTTATTTCCAATTTATCAAATCCTATTTGCCTAGTCCCAAGAGTAAAAAGTGGTATATCGATGGCCAATCCTTCTTCACCTTCAGTAAAGATCTCTAAAATGACTTCAAGAGTTTCCTTAAGATCATCGGCCAAAAAGGTATTATTTATCGGTGTATAATTATCGGCAAATTGTCCATCAACATCAAAAGATGAAAGCTCGGGAAAAAGCTTGAGCTTCCCATCAGAGATTTCGCCCTTTACATTCAGGTCAGTACCTAAATTAATAAAGAAATAATCTATCCATGTTCCATCTTTTTTAATTTTTAATTTAAGTTCCACATCCTTTAGACTCATATCTAAACTGTTATCTTTTAAAGCTAGCTTTGGTGGTTTTAAAAAAGTTAAAAACATTTTTAGTTCATCAGTATCAGTTTCAACCTCATCTAAATCAGGAATAAAGTTAGCAAACTCACTCGTACGAAGCATTTCTTTTAACATTTCATGAAAATCTGGAGTGATTTCAACTGGGTTTGTTCCCTCTTCAGGCATTACTGTTGCAATCAACTTATTAATAAAAACAGGATTTAGTCCTAAAGTTCCATAGCTAAGAAGCTCTGGTAGTTCAGTCTCTACCATTCCCTTATTATAGTTTTTCTCAACTGCCACACCAAGGATCAATCTCATTTTATCTTTGGTAATTTTAAGATCATTTATTCTAATACCCATAAGGATCTTAGTTTCTGGAGTAATTAAAATATTTGGAATTGTGAGAGGTATTCTGACCTTATCAAGTTGAGTAAATAGAAGATCTCCTATTTTCGAGGATAAAACATTGACCCCAAGTTTAACTCCCGCATTAATTGCCGGCCTGGCCATTGCTATTACATTTCTAACTACAAATTCTGTTATCGCATCCGTAACCCCAAACATGCCCTTACAACTCGTTGGCCCAGATGTTACATATTGACGAGAATTTAAATGTAATTTAGTCCCCCTATCTCGAAATTGAACCGAACCATTTTTAAGACGAAGTCCTAATCTGGCCCTAATAGGTATTAAATTACCATCCCCTAAGGTTATCTTGGTATTAAAACAACTTGTTCCCATTCCCGGTAAAAACCAGTTAGAAACCCTGACCTCTCCAATTTTGATAGAAAGATCTCTAATGGCCAATCTTACATCGAGCCCATCTTTTTCTGGAATAATTTCAATCTTTTCAAACTTAGCGGAAAAAGAAATATTTTTAACTTTAATTTTGGCAATAAGGGGAATATCTAAATTTATATCCTCCATTGCTTGGTCCTGTAAATTACCTAAAAGCTGATCTTGAGCTATGTCTCCTAAGGCCTCAAAACCATCTTTATTAATATCTAAAAATAAGGCCTCATCTGTGAAGGCGGCTGAATTGCCTCCAAAAAATGCAAAAGTGGTGGGTGAGATAAGTGAAAAAATCCCTATAATTAGGGCCAAAAATTTTATCTTCATAGCGACTTCTCCTGGAAGTTATTAAAATAGTCGGATATTTGACTATAATTTGGTTATTTTGTCTAGGATCGCCTAGCCTGTCGCATTATCATGAAATCTCTTCAGAACTGACTTGGCAATAGTCTAATTTTAGGATATTTCCATTTTATGAAGTTTAGAAAATTTAAAATTTTAAACATTGAAGAGAATGCTCCTATTAAAGAGAATACGATTCCTATTGTTTTTAATCTCAATCATATTGTTAGTGTAAAACCCATCAACATCTTAATTAAAGGAGATGTTATTAAGGGTTATTGGATCCGTTTATCCAATGGAAAAAAATACAAGGCACTAGAAATCCCTATCGAATTAAAAGATCTTTTGGCCAAAGATAAAGTTGAAAACAGCTTTAACCAACAGATTGAGCCCATGGAACACCAAATCAACCTACATTAAAGATAAAAACCCACTGCATCCATAACTTGCTGCATGTAAGAACTTCCAAAAAGATTTAAATGATTCATCAAATGATAGAGTTGATAAACCTTATTTCTATACTGCCAATCCTCTTGTAATGGATAAACTTCTTGATAACCCGCAAAGAAATCTTGATTGAATCCCCCAAAGAGCATGATCATGCCAAATTCTGCTTCCCGATTTCCATAGTAAATGGCCGGATCGATTAAGCAGGCATTTTTATTCTCGTCTACTAAATAGTTTCCACTCCATAGATCTCCATGAAGTAGAGAGGGTGGTTCTTCTATGGGGCCTAGAATTTTAGCAATATTTTTCTCTAAAAGTAGAAAACTTTTTGTGAGTTCAATACCTCCAAGTTTATTTTTTTCAGCAAGTTTTAATTGAAAAAGAAATCTGTTTTGAAGGTAAAATTCTATCCAATTATCACTCTGAGCATTAATTTGTGGGGTGCTTCCGATGTAATTATCGTATTTTAGACCAAATTTTGCACCTTGATATTTGTGAAGTTTAGCGATTGCACGTCCAAAATTCCTGTGAGTCTCAACACCTCGTTGACCGGGAGTAATATATTCCATCAATATAAAATCTTTTTCAGCGTGGATTACTTTAGGAATTCTGAAGGCCTGTGCTTTAGATAGTTCTTTAAGGCCTTCCTCTTCGCGAAAAAACATATGGGAAGCGCCCCCCCCTAATTTAACAAAATATGTCTTTCCGGTTTCAGTTTCCAGAGAATACGCGTCACTAACACACCCTCCCGAACAAGAGAAGCTTGATTTAATTTTCGCTCCAAGCAGATT